>NZ_AJJL01000082.1 GCF_000257905.1 Streptococcus mitis SK579 | reverse complement strand
CTCGAGTTTAGCTTTTCTTCAACCCACTACAGTTGACAAAGAGCCTAAAAAAGAACACCTTCTCAGCATTCTTTCTATATATCTGTCAATGGTGTTGCGGTATCTGGTGAGGTATCATATACCTTAAAGTCTACTCCTACACCTAGATCAGCTTGTGCTAGCTGATTAACCATGGTCATATGAGCTAGCTCCTTGATGTTGTTCTCTTTAGATAAATGCCCAAGGTAGATTTTCTTAGTGCGGTTTCCCAAGGTACGAATCATAGCTTCAGCACCATCCTCGTTAGAAAGGTGACCTAGATCCGATAGGATTCGTTGTTTAAGTCGCCAAGCGTAAGAACCTGCTCGCAAAATCTCTACATCATGGTTGGACTCGATAAGATATCCATCCGCATTTTCGACAATTCCTGCCATACGGTCACTCACATAACCTGTATCAGTCAGCATGACAAAACTCTTGTCATCTTTCATAAAGCGATAGAACTGCGGAGCAACCGCATCATGGCTAACCCCAAAACTCTCAATATCAATATCTCCAAAGGTTTTGGTTTTGCCCATTTCAAAGATATGCTTTTGTGAAGAATCTACCTTGCCAAGATACTTGCTATTTTCCATAGCCTGCCAGGTCTTTTCATTTGCATACAAATCCATACCATACTTGCGAGCCAAAACACCCACTCCGTGGATATGGTCTGAATGCTCATGTGTAATCAAGATGGCATCCAAGTCTTCTGGTTTGCGATTAATTTCAGCAAGTAGGCTAGTAATCTTTTTACCAGACAAGCCTGCATCCACTAAAAGCTTCTTTTTCGGGGTTTCCAGATAAAAGGAATTTCCACTGGAACCCGACGCTAAAATACTGTATTTAAAGCCTGTTTCACTCATTCTAGTCTTCTACTTCGTCCTCCCATACTTCTTCTTTCACTGCATCCTTATCATAAGGGAGCACAATGGTGAAGGTTGATCCCTTACCGTATTCACTCTTGGCCCAAATAAAGCCCTTATGTTGTTTGATAATTTCTTTAGCAATTGCTAGTCCTAGACCCGTACCACCTTGGGCACGACTTCTGGCACGATCCACACGATAAAAACGGTCAAAGATACGTGGCAAATCTTGCTTTGGAATCCCCAATCCCTGGTCAGAAATAGACAAAATCATCTGATCATCAGTCGTCTTCATGGTCACTGTGATTTTCCCGCCATCAGGCGAATACTTGATGGCATTGTTAAGAATATTGTCAATCACCTGTGTCATCTTGTCAGTATCAATTTCAATCCAGACAGAGGTAATTGGATAATCTCTCACCAATTCATATTTTTTCTCTTCATCTGGTCCTCTCATTTTATCAAAACGATTAAGAATAAAAGTAATAAAGGCAGTGAAGTTAATCATTTCCACATCTAGGTGACTAGTCGCATTATCAATCCTAGAAAGATGAAGGAGATCCGTCACCATTCGCATCATACGGTTGGTTTCATCTAGAGATACCTTGATAAAGTCTGGTGCGATAGGTTCTGTCAGAGCCCCTTCATCCAAGGCTTCAAGATAGGATTTTACGCTAGTCAGAGGCGTCCGTAGCTCATGACTAACGTTGGAAACAAAAAGTCTCCGTTCGCGCTCTTCCTTCTCCTGCTCTGTCGTATCGTGCAAAACAGCAACCAAACCTGAGATAAAGCCAGACTCACGACGCACCAAAGCAAAGCGTACACGAAGGCTCAGATACTCACTATTGGCATCCTGAGAATCAATCATTAGCTCAGGAACTTGGGTAATCAAATCACGAAGTTCATACTCATCTTCAATCTTAAGCAATTCTAGAATACTTTTATTGAGAACTTCTTCTTTCTGAACGCCTAGCTGTTTCTTAGCCATGTCATTAATCATGGTAATCTTGCCACGACGATTGGTCGCAAGAACTCCGTCTGTCATGTAAGAGAGGATACTGTGCAATCGTTTACTCTCTTGTTCCAGATTTTCTTGGGTCAAACGGATTACTTCTGATAAATCATTGAGATTATTGGTAATATTAGTGATTTCAGAGCTTCCCTGCATATCCAATACCTGAGAATAATCTCCTGCAATCAGGTCCTTTACCTTTTGATTGATTTTCTTCAACCGAATATTATCCCGACGATTTTCTAGTAAAAGCAAGGTCACCACTAAAATAAAGCCAAGTAGAATGAGGACAAAGATAAAATCACTAGTTAAAACTGTGTCTTTAATTAGTTTAATCATTATTTCTCATATAATAACCAACACCGCGACGTGTCAGAATATACTCAGGACGGCTTGGTGTGTCTTCAATCTTCTCACGCAAACGTCTAATAGTTACGTCGACTGTTCGAACATCTCCGAAATAATCGTAACCCCAGACCGTTTCAAGCAAGTGTTCACGTGTAATCACTTGACCGATATGAGAAGCCAAGTGGTACAAGAGTTCAAATTCACGGTGGGTTAAGTCTAGTTCTTCACCGTATTTCTTAGCAACATAGGCATCTGGAACAATTTCTAAATCTCCAATTTGGATAGGCTGAGGTTTGCTGTCTCCTTCCTGCTCATCTACTGGCATAGGCTGAGAACGACGCAGAAGTGCTTTAACACGCGCCTGCAACTCACGATTTGAGAATGGTTTTGTCACATAGTCATCCGCCCCAAGCTCTAAACCGATAACCTTGTCAAATTCGCTATCTTTAGCTGAAAGCATGATAATAGGCACACTACTTGTCTTGCGAATAGTCTTCGCAACTTCTAAACCATCAATTTCTGGAAGCATCAAATCCAGAATAATAATATCTGGCTGCTCTGCTTCAAATTGTTCTAGGGCTTCACGACCATTAAAAGCAGTTACAACTTCGTAACCTTCCTTGGTCATATTAAACTTGATAATATCCGAGATTGGTTTTTCATCATCTACAATTAATATTTTTTTCATTTGTTCACCTTTTTCTCTACTATTATACCAAAAAAATAACAAGAAGACACAATAGCTAGTCTTTGCTACTGTCTATATTGGCTTTTGCATAAGCCTGCCAGATTTTTTGTTGGGGTTTAGCAAGCGGAACATTCTTGAATTCTTCTGGTGAAAGCCAGCGAACTTCCCTATCTGAAAAGTCATGGAAGTCACTTACCTGACCTGCTACAATTTGAACATGCCACTTGCGATGACTAAAGACATGCTTGACAGTCTCAAAACAACCATCAAGCCAATCAACATCTAAGTCATAGTCCTGCTGGAAACTCTCTTCTGGACTTGGACCAAAGTTCACGTTTTCTTCCGCAACCTGATGAAAGAGGTCAAACTGCTCCTCTTGCGGAAACTCATCTACTTCTATCAAGGGAAAATGCCAAAATCCTGCCAACAACTTTTCACTTTCATTTTTTTCAAGTAAAAATTGTCCTTGAGTATTTTTGACCACCAAGGCTTTAAGATAAATAGGAACAGGCTTTTTCTTTGGAGCCTTAATTGGATAACGGTCCATGCTTCCATTCTGATATGCCGCACTAAAATCCTTCACTGGACTCTTTTCTGGCCTAGGATTTACAGGAGCCTCAATATCAGATCCTAAGTCCATCAAGGCTTGATTAAAGTCACCTGGCCGTTCTGGGTCAATCAGAATTTCCATCATTGCCTGAAAAATTTTGCGATTACTTGGAATCCCAATATCGTGATTAACTTCAAATAGACGCGCCAAGACCCGCATGACATTACCATCTACAGCTGGCTCAGGCAAGTTAAAAGCAATACTGGAAATGGCTCCTGCTGTGTAAGGTCCAATTCCTTTCAGGCTGGAAATTCCTTCATAGGTGTTTGGAAATTGACCACCAAAATCAGCTATAATCTGTTGAGCAGCAGCCTGCATATTACGAACTCGAGAATAATAGCCCAAACCTTCCCAAGCCTTCAACAAACGCTCTTCAGGCGCAGCTGCCAAACTTTCCACTGTTGGAAACCAGTCTAAGAATCGTTCATAGTAAGGAATAACCGTATCCACCCTAGTCTGCTGGAGCATAATTTCAGACACCCAGATATGATAAGGATTTTTACTTCTACGCCACGGTAAATCTCTTTTATTTTCATCATACCAAGTGAGAAGTTTCTTACGAAAAGAAACAATCTTCCTCTCTGGCCACATAACGATACCATATTCTTTCAAATCTAACATATCTCTAGTATAACACAGAAGATTTCACCTGTCTTTTTATCTGATTTATAATATTTTCAATAGATAGTATATGATTTTTCTTTCTACTTAAATATTTGATATGATTACAACTGAAAATCAATAAAATATCATAGAAAGCGATTATCCACCTTCAGGGTTTGATTTTGAGACAAATAAACCATAAAGACTCATCTCTCTTATAAAACAATGAAAATGCAGGTTGATATCATCCTAAAACAAGTGAAAAAATGAAAAATAAAAGCCTATTGACCAAGCTAGAAAGCTTGATACAATAGGCTTTTTAAAGGCTAATTATTTAACAGCGTCTTTAAGAGCTTTACCAGCTTTGAATGCTGGTACTTTAGAAGCTGCAATTGTGATTTCTTTACCAGTTTGTGGGTTGCGACCTTTACGTGCAGCACGCTCACGAACTTCAAAGTTACCAAAACCGATCAATTGAACTTTTTCACCAGCTGCAAGGTAGTCAGCTACTGCTGCAAATACAGCTTCAACTGCTGCTGCTGAGTCTTTCTTAGTCAATTCTGTAGCTTCTGCTACTTTAGCGATCAAATCTTGTTTGTTTGCCATGTTAACGATTCCTCCAATTTATTTTCTAATTAACAAGTATAATCATATCCTAAAATCCCTTTTAGGTCAAGTTAAAAACGCTATTTCTTCCCATTTTATTTATTTTTTTAGGAATGGTAACGTACCAAAATAGCCCAAGCGTTTTCACCCGTGTGAGTTTGAATAATAGATCCTGTTTCCAAAACTGAAATTGGCTTTTCAACATAGGCTTGTAAGTTTTCTTTCATCTCTTTTGCCCAATCAGCACTACCAGAATATGAAATTCCAATCTCTGCTACAGAACGTTCAGAGAGAGATGCTGTCAACTCATCCAACCATTTTTTAAAAGTTTTAGCTCCACGACCTTTAACAATTGGCTGCAATTCATGGTCCTTCATCTGCATGACAACACGGATATTGAGAAGTGAACTCAACAATCCGGTTACACGGCCAATTCGTCCACCTTTGACAAGATTTTCCAAAGTTGAAACGCCAATATAAAGTTCTGTGTGGTTTTTAACCTCTTCTACATGAGATAAAATGGTCTCCATGTCTTTGCCTTCTTGTGCTAACTTCGCAGCCTCAACAACTTGGAATTTCAGGGCTTGGTCAGTGAAGGAACTATCAACAACAGTCACATCTGCAGTAGATAAACTAGCACCTTGACGTGCCGCTTCTACAGTACCAGAAAGAGCATGGGACATATGAATAGCAAGAATCTGGCTACCATCTTTGCATAGGTCCTCAAAAACTTCAGCGAAGACACCTACAGGCGGTTGACTTGTCTTAGGAAGATTCTTACTTGCTTGCATCAACTGAAGAAATTTACCTTCTTCTTTCAAATCAGCATCAGAATAAACAACATTATCAATCATTACAGATAATGGAACAATTGTAATATCTAATTGTTTTACGAGTTCAGGTTCAATAGTAACAGATGAATCGGTTACAATCTTAATTTTTGTCATAGTATCAATCTTTCTATTTTAGGATTCAGATTGGTTTTCTTACTTTTAATTATATCAAAAAAAGATTAAAAATCCTAATGGAGTCAATCAAATTTTCCTTAAAAATTTGATATAATCTACTTATAAGAAAAGAGGTTCCTATGATAAAAAAAATTTATCCCGTTTTAACCATTTTACTAGGTGCTGCTATTTATGCTTTTGGGCTAACTTATTTTGTAGTTCCTCATCACCTCTTTGAAGGAGGAGCGACAGGTATTACCCTCATCACCTTTTATCTTTTTAAAATCCCTGTTTCCCTCATGAACCTGCTGATTAACATTCCCCTTTTTATCCTAGCTTGGAAAATATTTGGAGCAAAATCCCTCTATTCTAGTTTGCTCGGAACCTTAGCCTTGTCTGCCTGGTTGGCTTTTTTTGAGCGTATTCCCCTTCATATTGATCTGCAAGGTGATTTACTGATTACAGCCCTTATAGCTGGGATTCTATTAGGAATTGGGCTCGGAATTATCTTTAATGCTGGTGGGACAACTGGCGGAACTGATATTGTAGCTCGTATTCTCAACAAATACACTCATATATCCATGGGGAAACTACTCTTTATCTTAGATTTTTGTATTCTTATGCTTATCCTCCTCATCTTCAAGGATTTGAGATTGGTTTCTTACACGCTCTTATTTGATTTTATCGTTTCTCGTGTTATTGATTTGATTGGTGAAGGAGGATATGCAGGTAAAGGCTTCATGATTATCACAAAACGTCCTGATCAACTTGCTAAGGCGATTAATGATGACCTAGGAAGAGGTGTTACTTTTATTTCCGGTCAAGGCTACTATAGTCAAAAAGATTTGAAGATTATCTACTGTATTGTCGGTAGAAATGAGATTGTGAAAATGAAGGAAATGATTCATCGAATTGACCCTCAAGCCTTTATCACGATCACAGAAGCCCATGAAATCCTTGGAGAAGGCTTCACCTTTGAAAAAGAATAAAAAGAGGTAGTGTAGTGACCTCAAAAGTTAGACTAAATCATCTATCTTTTGGGTTACAGACAACCTCTTTTTTAATTACTCAAACTCTTAAGACCAATTGCGAGCTACTTCTTCATCTGCCTTTAACTGAACCACTAATTGATCAACTGAGTCAAATTTGGTCATATCTCGAATGCGATCAAGCCAATAAACCATGACTGTTTCACCATAAATATCTTGATTAAAATCAAAAATATTGACTTCAAAACGTGCTTCTTCTCCATCAAAGGTCACATTTTTCCCGACACTAGCCATAGCACGATATTTCTGTCTTTGAATCTCAACATCAACCACGTAAACGCCATCTGCCGGCATATAAGTACGGTCTAAAAGCACCAAATTCGCTGTTGGATAACCAATCGTGCGACCTCGAGCATTGCCATGAACCACCATCCCTCTTGATGGAAGCGGCGCCCCCAAAAGTTCTCCTGCTTCTTTCACATTTCCGTCTAAAATAGCTTGCCGGATACGTGTTGAACTAATCTTTCCTTTCTCATCTTCTACAGGTGGGACAATAATAACTTCTCCATCAAAGTAATCCTTTAAGTCCTCTGCCGTTTTTTTGTCAGAGCCAAATGTATAATCAAAACCTGCAACAATAATTTTAGCATTCATAGCCTTGATATAGGTTGCAAAAAATTCTTCTGCCGTGAGACTAGCAAATTGACTACTAAAATCAAGAAGATATAATTCTTCTACACCTTCGCGCTTTAATTTTCTTTCACGTTCAGCAGGATTCAAAATATGTAAAAACAAATCCGGATGATAAGGCTCTAAAGCAATCTTTGGAGATTCATTAAAGGTCATAACTACGATAGGTAATAAATCCTTTCTCGCAGCCTTATTGGCAACACGAAATAATTCTTGATGCCCCTTATGTATACCATCAAAATAGCCAAGAACTACAACTGAATCAGATGGTGTGCCAATATCTTTATGGTTTTTTATAGGAATAGTAATAATCATAAAATAATTATATCATAGTGATAGCTATTTCTGGAACAGAAAATCTGAAATGTCGTTTTTTTAACCTGAAATAACCATTTTTGCAAAATGCAGCACCGTGCAAACATATATTGACTCTGATATACTAGAATTACAAAAAAGAGGAACGATTGACAACATAAGCCATTCCTAATTTATTCTTATAGCATCACAATTTAGAGTCATTCTTGAGTGAAGAACTGATAGTTGAATAGCCTGCACTAATATCGTAAAAACCAGCGTTTTTTGACGCTGGCTTTTTAACTGTGAAAATTCTTTCTCAACTAGATTGCTTCTGTAACAAAACTACGGCTTTCCAATACTTTGAGCATGGCATTAGCTGTATCTAGGGCTGTGAAGAGGGGCACTCCGTGTTCAATGGCTGAACGACGAATCTGCTCACCATCTTCATCAGCAGTTCGTTTTGTTCCTACTGTGTTAATAATAGCTTGGATTCTTCCTTTGCGAACAAAGCTTGGAATATCCTTATCGTCATCACCAATTTTACCAACAGGTTGAGCTTGCAATCCATGACTGGCAAAGAAGGCTGCTGTTCCTTCTGTCGCAAGGATTCCATATCCAATATTTTGGAAACGACGAGCCAAGTCCAAGGCTTCTTCTTTGGCATCATCAGCGATGGTAAATACAACGTTACCAAAGGTTGGCAAGTGTAAGTAAGAAGCTTCAAAAGCTTTATAGAGAGCTTTTTCCAAAGTCGTATCAGAACCCATAACTTCACCTGTGGACTTCATTTCAGGACCAAGTAAGCTGTCTACCTTAGCTAGTTTGGTAAAGGAGAAGACAGGTGCCTTGATATGAACGCGGGTGCTTTCAGGGTAAAGTCCATCTTGGTAGCCAATTTCTTCAAGTTTTTGACCAAGAATGAGCTTGGTCGCTACTTGAGCCATAGGAATATTGGTCACCTTAGAAAGGAATGGAACCGTACGGCTGGCACGTGGATTGACCTCAATAACGTAGACTTTTTCATCCTTGATAACAAACTGGATGTTCATCATTCCAAGGCAGTTAAGACCGATTGCTAGGCGTTTAGTGTAGTCTGCGATGGTTTCTTGCACCTTTTGTGACAAGGTTTGTGGAGGGTAAACAGCCATGGAGTCACCTGAGTGGACACCAGCACGTTCGATATGCTCCATGATACCAGGGATGAGAACATTTTTTCCGTCTGAAATGGCATCAACTTCACACTCTTGCCCAACGATATAAGAGTCGACAAGAACTGGGTGGTCTGGACTAGCCTTAACCGCTGTACGCATGTAAGAACGAAG
The DNA here is from genome assembly GCF_000257905.1 of Streptococcus mitis SK579. Lineage (GTDB taxonomy): Bacteria > Bacillota > Bacilli > Lactobacillales > Streptococcaceae > Streptococcus > Streptococcus mitis_L. Next base: position 69,908 of record NZ_AJJL01000082.1, on the reverse strand, counting down.
ATCTTCTTCATTTTCTACGATTTCCATGGCACGTCCACCAAGTACATAAGATGGGCGAACAAGAACTGGGAAGCCAATCTTGCGAGCTGCAAGAACTGCTTCTTCTTCATTGGTAGCCGTTTGTCCTGGTGGCTGTGGAATATCCAAATCCTTGAGGGCTTGTTCAAAGAGGTCACGGTCTTCCGCACGATCCAAGTCAGTAACCTGTGTACCAAGGATGGTCACACCTGCTTTTGCCAATGGCTCCGCAAGGTTGATGGCTGTTTGACCACCGAACTGAACGATAACACCTTTTGGTTGCTCCAAGTCAATGACGTTCATAACATCTTCAAATGTCAATGGCTCAAAGTAAAGTTTATCTGATACAGAGAAGTCTGTTGAAACAGTCTCTGGGTTTGAATTCATGATGATGGCTTCATAGCCAGCAGCCTGGATAGCCTTAACTGAGTGAACCGTTGCGTAGTCAAACTCGACCCCTTGACCAATACGGATTGGACCAGAACCTAGGACAAGGACGGATTCCTTATCAGACTTGATAGACTCATTTTCCCATCCATAGGTTGAATAGAAGTATGGTGTTTCAGAGTCAAACTCTGCCGCACAAGTATCTACCATCTTATAAACTGGAACAATCTTGTTTTCCAAACGAAGTTGGCGAACGTGATCAGCGGTCGTTTCCCATAGTTCAGCAATCTTACGGTCTGAGAAACCATTGAGTTTGGCTGTTTTCAAGACTTCTAGATCTTGTGGATGAGCGCCCAATTCTTGCTCAATTTCAAAGATGTGCAAGAGTTTATCCAGATAGAAGATATCAATCTTAGTCAATTCAGCAATTTCTTCTGGTGTATAACCACGACGAATAGCTTCTGATACATAGAAGAGACGATCGTCTTGGGCTTTCACAACCTTTTCAATCAAGGCATCATCAGAAACTGATGCAAGTTCAGGTATTTCATTGTGATGCACCCCAATTTCAAGGGAACGACAGGCCTTAAGAAGTGATTCTTCGATGTTTCGACCAATCGCCATGACTTCTCCTGTCGCCTTCATCTGTGTTCCAAGACGACGTTCACCTTTTTCAAACTTGTCAAATGGGAAACGTGGAATCTTGGCAACCACGTAGTCAAGGGCTGGTTCAAACATGGCATAGGTTGAACCTGTAACTGGGTTGATGACCTCATCCAAGGTCAAACCTACTGCAATCTTAGCAGCCAATTTAGCGATTGGGTAACCTGTCGCCTTAGATGCAAGGGCTGACGAACGCGATACACGAGGGTTCACTTCGATGACATAATACTTAAAACTATGTGGATCAAGTGCAAGCTGAACATTACATCCACCTTCAATCTTGAGGGCGCGGATAATACTCAAGCTCGCGTCACGTAGCATTTGGTTTTCATAGTCTGACATGGTTTGAGCAGGGGCAAATACAATGGAATCTCCTGTGTGAATCCCAACTGGGTCAAAGTTTTCCATGTTACAAACAACCAAAGCATTGTCAGCTGAGTCACGCATCACTTCGTATTCGATTTCCTTGAAGCCAGCAATCGAACGCTCAATCAAACATTGGGTGACAGGTGACAACTTCAACCCATTTTCAGCGATTTCACGCAATTCTTCCTCGTTGGCACACATACCACCACCAGTACCACCTAGAGTAAAGGCTGGACGAACGATGACTGGGTAGCCAATTGTCGCTGCAAAGGCAACTGCTTCTTCGACTGTGTTGACAATTTCAGATTCTGGAATGGGTTGTTCCAATTCTTCCATCAATTGTTTAAAGAGGTCACGGTCCTCGGCTTGGTCAATGGCAGATAATTTAGTACCCAGAAGTTCAACACCAAGCTCATCTAGGATACCATTTTTAGACAATTCCATGGCCATATTGAGCCCTGTCTGACCACCGAGTGTTGGCAGCAAGGCATCTGGACGTTCCTTACGAAGAATACGTGTCACAAACTCAAGTGTGATCGGTTCAATATAAACCTTATCAGCAATTTCCTTGTCCGTCATGATGGTGGCAGGGTTTGAGTTAACCAAGACAACCTCATAACCTTCCTCTTTCAACGACAAGCAAGCCTGGGTCCCAGCGTAGTCAAACTCAGCAGCCTGACCAATAATAATCGGACCAGAACCAATCACCATAATTTTTTGAATATCAGTACGTTTAGGCATAGTTTATGATACAAAGCCCGTAAAGAACACAGTGAAAATAGGAAACTCGGTGCAGACGCCTTCAGCGTCAAGACGATGTTTATCTTTTTCACACAGTTCTTAGGGCGTGTTCACTTCCGCGAACAATGTATCTTCTCCTTTCTATTCGGCAACTCACAGAGCGACATTAAATAAGATACAAAGGACGAATAGAAAGCGATTGAATTTTAGGAAACCAAAGAAGGATTGACAATCCAAGTTGGTTTATCTAAATTCCGAGCTTTCCGTCCGTGTTCAGTTACATAAATTCTCCGACGAGCTTTTACTCGTTCTTAGTTTGATTGTTTAAAAGCTTCCATCATCTCGATAAATTCGTCGAATAGGTAGCTAGCGTCATGTGGACCAGGTGCTGCGTCTGGGTGGTATTGAACAGAGAAAGCAGGTTGGTATCTGTGTCGCACACCTTCAACTGACTTGTCATTGATTTCTTCGTGGGTAATGATCAAGTGCTCTGGCAAATCTTCACGGCTAACCGCATAACCATGGTTCTGACTGGTAAAGTCTACTCGTCCTGTTGCAATTTCACGTACTGCATGGTTAAAGCCACGGTGACCAAATTTCATCTTATAAGTCTTAGCACCATTTGCCATTGCAAAGAGTTGATGCCCCATACAAATACCAAAGATTGGGATTTTCCCTTGCACACCGCGAATCATATCTAGTGCCTGTGGAACATCCTCTGGGTTACCTGGACCGTTTGACAACATCACTCCGTCAGGATTAAGATGAAGAATTTCTTCAGCAGTTGTCGAATACGGAACAACCGTCACATTACAGTTGCGTTTAGAAAGTTCACGTAGGATTGAGTGCTTCAGACCAAAGTCCACTAGCACTACACTCAAACCAACTCCCGGAGCTGGATAGGATGTTTTAGTAGAAACCTGTTTGATATTGTCTGTCGGCAATACTGTAGCTTGGAGCTGGTCCGTCACATGGTCCATACTGTCTCCAACATGGGTCAAGGTTGCACGCATGGTACCATGCTTACGGATAATCTTGGTAAGTGCACGCGTATCAATCCCTGAAATACCAGGAATTTTCTTGGCTTTCAAAAATTCATCCAAGGTCATTTGGTTGCGCCAGTTGCTTGCTCTACGTGCTTCTTCGAAAACAACAACTCCCTTACAAGTTGGAATAATAGATTCGTAATCATCACGGTTGATTCCATAATTTCCTACCAAAGGATAAGTAAAGGTCAAGATTTGTCCATTATAAGACTGGTCTGTAATGGATTCTTGGTAGCCGGTCATTCCTGTATTAAAGACAATTTCGCCTGTTACATCAATATCTGCTCCGAAGGCCTTACCTTCAAAAACTGTGCCATCTTCTAGTACTAGAAGTCTTTTTGTCATATTTTCACCTCTCGTGGACGCTCACTGGCGTCTTTTAACGTCTTGTGTTTTAGTTGGCGTTTCTACTCGCCAGTACGGATTCTAAGATTGCCATTCGAACAAAGACACCATTGGTCATTTGTTGGACAATCCGTGATTTTGGTGCTTCAACCAAGTGGTCTGCGATTTCTACATCACGGTTGACTGGAGCTGGGTGCATAAGGATTGCTGTTTCTTTCAAGCGCTCGTAACGTTCTTGAGTCAAGCCATGTTGGGCATGGTAGTCTTCTTTTAAAAAGACTGCACCACTATCATGGCGTTCATGTTGCACACGGAGAAACATCATGACATCAACCTGCTCAATGATTTCGTCAATGGTTACAAACTGTCCATACTCTGAAAACTCTTGACTTCTCCATTCCTCAGGTCCAGCGAAAAAGAGTTCAGCTCCCAAGCGTTTCAAAATCTGCATATTAGATTTGGCAACACGTGAATGATCCAAGTCACCTGCAATCGCAACCTTGAGACCCTCAAAGTGGCCAAATTCCTCATAAATGGTCATCAAATCAAGCAAGCTCTGGCTAGGGTGTTGACCCGAACCATCTCCACCATTGATGATGGAAGTCGTAATCGTCGGACTAGCAATCAACTCTCTGTAGTAGTCGACCTCAGGGTGGCGAATCACACAGACGTCAACTCCTAAAGCAGATAAAGTCAAAATGGTATCATAAAGTGTCTCACCCTTATTAACTGAACTAGTCTTCACATCAAAGTCAAGTCGTTCCAATCCCAGTTTAATCTCTGCCACTTCAAAGGACTTATGCGTCCGTGTAGAATCCTCAAAGAAAAGATTGGAAACAATCGGGTGGTCTTCATAGGGAAGCTGGGCTCCATTTTTAAACTCAATTCCTCGCTTGATCAATTTCATCACTTGATCGACAGTGAGGTCTTCCATGGATACCACATGGTTCAATGCTTGTTGATTTTCTGACATGGCTACTCCTTTAGCTTTCTAAGCTTCTTCAGTAATCAGAACTCTGTCTTGGCCATCAAGTTCTGCCATCTCTACGATGATTTCTTCAGAACGACTAGTTGGGATATTTTTTCCAACGTAATCTGGACGGATAGGCAATTCTCGATGTCCACGATCGACTAGAACTGCTAAACTCACGCGCGCAGGACGACCATGACCGACAATATTATCAATAGCAGCACGGATGGTACGACCTGTATAGAGCACATCGTCCACCAAGATAACTTCACGGTCTGTTACATCAACAGAAACCAAAGAAGTATCTTCTCCACTTTTAACATCATCACGGAAAGGTTTGGTATCCAATTCCACAACAGGAACTGAAAGATTTTCTAGTTGTTCCAAACGTTCTTGGATACGGTGGGCGATAAAGACACCACGAGTTTTAATACCAGCCAAGACGATTTTATTCAAATCTTTGTTACGTTCGATAATCTCATAAGTAATACGCGTAATCGCTCGTTTGACGGTCAATTCGTCTACAACTTCTTTTGTCTTCATGACAAACCTCCAAAAAGAAAAGTCTCCTTAAACAAGGAGACTTGAAATGTATAGCCAAGCGAGCCCTACTACAAACAGTATAGACTTCACCCTTCTACTTTATCACGCTCCTTGCCTGCCTCACGGGACAGGTTTAAAGGAATATTTAGTTATCAATTACTATAGCATAAAGCATGCTTAAAATCAAGCAAAAACTTTTGATTCCCTATCTTATAAATTGCTAAAGTCATATAACTGTGGGTACTGGTCACACTCTGGATTTTTAGGATGGCAAATGGCTCTTCCAAAATAAATCATGGCCTGATGGGCGGCTAACCACTGCTCCGGTGGCAAGATATCCATGACCCTTTTTTCCACCTCAAGTGGTGTCGCTGACTTTTTGACGATATCGTGGTGTTTGCAAATACGCTCCACATGAGTATCCACTGCAAAAGCTGGAATTCCAAAGCCCACACTCATGACAACATTGGCTGTCTTACGACCAACACCTGCCAAACTCTCCAATTCCTCACGCGTCTGAGGGACTTGACCATCAAAATCATCTAGTAACTGTTGGGCACACTTTTTAAGGAATTTAGCCTTATTTCGATACAATCCCAGGCGAGAAATGTGTGAAGCAATCTCACCCTCTGTCGCAACAGACATGGCTTGTGGCGTTGGAAAGGCAGCAAAGAGACCTGGTGTGGCCTTATTTACCGCTGCATCCGTTGTCTGAGCTGACAACATAACCGCAACCAAGAGTTCAAAATGATTGGTAAAATCAAGACTAGGCTTGGCATCTGGAAAAAGAGCAATGATTTCTTCTAGTACTTTTCGTGATCGTTTTTTTGACAAAACCATTATTCGTCTCCATCAAATAGTCCTTGTAAGCCAGCAAAAGGACTGTTTTCTTCTTTCTTAACTACTTGTTGAGCTTGGTATTCTTCCTCTGTCATGATTTGCCAGTCATTTCCTGAAACAAATCCTTGACCAGCCTCTTCTTCAGCCGTCAAAACCTTGATAGGAATGTTTAGTAGGATATTGTCTGACACGCTCTCAGCAAGGTTAAGTTCCCCATTTTCGATAGGCAAGACTAAATCATCATCTAGAACTTCTTGGTCCAACTGGTTAGTTGCGCCTTCCATAAAAACTTCCGTGACTGGATAAGATTCAACTAACTCAACTGGCTCCATACTGCGACTTGAAGGAAGAACAATGGTGTAAGACAACTGATAATCTAAGAAATACATACGGTCTTCGTACTGTACTTTCCCAACTGCAAGGATATCTTTTACATCTAAAATTTCTTGATTACGTGCACGCAGGTCTGCAGCTAGATCTAAAGTTTGTTCAAAATACAAGCCTTCAGACTGCTTACGAATTTCTTGGATATTTAACTTCATATTTCCTCCATAAAGATTTACTCACTTGATTATACCATGAAAAGGCTACAAACCAGCACACTAAACTTTGTAATTAAAATTCATTTTTCAATATATTTACCATGCTATTTTTGTTTTTTAGTACTATCGGCAAAAATAGATCAGAGCAAGAAGGATGCTCACATGGAAGATAAAGAATTGATTGCTAATGCAACCCAACTCCTATCCGAGTTAAATAAAAGTTTCCAACGCTGTAAACAGGGTACGGCAGATGATATTCGACTGCAAGAGCTGCTAAACACCACTGTGCAAGAGAACAAAAAAGCGGAAAAGTTGGACAACAGTATCTTAATCGACCTTGAGAAATGTTACCAACCTACCAGTCTTCTGATTGGTCTGTGTAACCTAAAACTAAACGATCAAGCACGAACTGCTTGGCGAAACTACGACAAATTACATTACGAGCATGTCAAACACGTACTAACTCTTTATGGACCTGTTTTTGGATTTTAGAGCATAGAATTTCCAGTTTTCTGTTGACAAAAGTTCCTGAAAGGTATAGGATAGAGGTACTAATACTCGGAGGTAAGGGAGACATGAACAACTAAGTCTATCAAATAAAGAACCTTTATTTAGTAGATCTTATTTTTGTCTCTTTTTGCATGCTCTTTTTGTACTAAATCTTCTGGTACTTTATCCTCTTTGAAAATCAAAAAACTAGAAAGCTAACCATCTGCTCCTCTTGGGTTGGATAGGAGTAGACTGGTCTAGTTTGACAGGATTTTCGACATGGATAATAGCGTTTCTGACAGTGACATTGGCTCTACTAGGTAAGGTAGAGTTTTTTGTTATGCACTATCAACATTCTAGAAAGGGCAATCATATGATAAAAATCAATCACCTGACCATCACACAAAACAAAGATTTACGAGACCTTGTAGCCGACTTAAGCATGACCATCCAAGACGGAGAAAAGGTAGCTATTATTGGAGAAGAAGGAAATGGCAAATCAACTTTGCTTAAAACTTTAATGGGGGAAGTTTTGCCTGATTTCACTATCAGGGGAGACATCCAGTCTGACCATCAGTCTCTGGCCTATATTCCTCAAAAACTCCCCGAGGAGCTAAAAAATAGGACTCTACACGACTACTTCTTTTTAGATTCTATTGATTTAGACTACAGTATCCTCTATCGTTTGGCTGAGGAATTGCATTTTGATAGCGATCGTTTCGCTAGCGACCAAGAGATTGGGAGCCTCTCAGGGGGCGAATCTTTGAAAATTCAGCTCATCCATGAGTTAGCCAAACCCTTTGAGATTCTATTTTTAGATGAACCTTCAAACGACTTAGACCTTGAGACGGTTGATTGGCTAAAAGGTCAGATTCGAAAGATTCGGCAAACCGTTATTTTCATTTCTCATGATGAGGATTTTCTTTCTGAAACGGCTGATACTATTGTCCACTTACGACTGGTCAAGCACCGGAAAAAAGCGGAAACACTAGTAGAACATTTAGATTATGATAGCTATAGCGACCAGAGAAAGGCTAATTTTATCAAACAAAGCCAGCAAGCTGATAACGACAAAAGAGCCTACGATAAAACCATGGAAAAACATCGGCGAGTCAAGCAAAATGTAGAAACTGCGCTTCGAGCTACTAAAGACAGTACTGCCGGTCGCCTATTAGCTAAAAAGATGAAAAATGTTCTCTCTCAAGAAAAACGTATTGAAAAGGCAGCTCAGTCCATGACCAAAAAAACACTTGAAGAGGAAGAAATCAGACTTTTCTTCTCAGATATACAGCCATTACCTACTTCTAAAGTCTTAATCCAACTGGAAAAAGAAAATTTATCCATTGGCGAGCGAATTTTGGTGCAAGAACTACAATTAACTGTCCGTGGCCAAGAAAAAATCGGAATTATCGGTCCTAATGGTGTTGGGAAATCAACTCTGTTAGCCAAGTTACAGCAACTTCTTAATGATAAAAAAGAGATTTCGCTTGGTTATATGCCTCAAGATTACCAGCAAAAACTACAATTGGATTTATCCCCAATAGCTTATCTCAGCAAAACTGGTGAAAAAGAGGAACTACAGAAAATCCAATCCCACTTAGCCAGTCTCAATTTCAGTTATCCAGAAATGCAGCATCAAATTCGCTCCTTATCTGGCGGGCAACAGGGAAAACTCCTGCTTTTAGATTTAGTCTTGCGCAAACCAAATTTTCTCCTGCTGGATGAACCCACACGAAACTTTTCTCCCACTTCTCAACCCCAAATCAGAAAACTATTTGCCACTTATCCCGGTGGTCTGGTTACTGTTTCGCATGATCGACGTTTCTTAAAAGAAGTATGTACGAGTATCTATCGTTTGACAGAACATGGTTTGGAAGTCGTTGATTTAGAAGATTCATACTCATGAGGATAATTATTTGCTTTGGAGCGCTATTTGAACATTATAATAGGTGATAAATCTTATGTTCACAGTCAAGTCAATCATTTCTTGTAATCAACTCTAAATAAACGGATAAAAACTACTTCTAACTATCAAAAAACGAGCACCTCCTCAGTTGGAAATGCTCGTTTTCTTATGTTGCCATAGTTTATAATTACAATGAGAAATGGGAAACAGCCTCGAATGGCAAAATCTACTAGATCTCCGACTACCAACTTTTTTACTCTACTGCTTTTTCTTGATTTCCAGTACTTATTGTAGATTCTGTTCTTCCCTTTTCTGAAGTTGATTCAGCAGGTTTAGAATCTGTTGTGTTGCTTGGTTTGTTTTCGTCATTTGCAGTTTCACTGTTAGATTCCGCAGCTGTGTTTGATTGGTTCTCAGCACTGGTCTTATCACCATTTGTTGCTGGAGTTGCTTCTTCACTCGCACTTGATTTTGACTTGATTTCTTGATTCAAAACTAGAATAGCTTTTGTCAATTCCAGTAAAGCGGCTTTATCTTTACTCTTAGCAGAAAGTTGATCTAGTAAAGCATCTACCTTATCAAAGTCCTCATCAGAACCCTTGTTGTTTTCTAAATAAGAGTGAAGTGACATGAGGATATCGTAGAGTTTTTGATAGAGTACAAGTGTCTGAGGATCTTGCTCAACATTTTCCTTCTCTTGTTGAAGGGCACTAGCGATACGAGTCAAGACATCTTTCGCCTGACTGTTTACTTCATCCAAGTCTGCATCTGCCTTATTTGTAGCAGCTTTGAGATTTTCTACTTCTTCTGCCAAGGATTGTCTGATACCTTCTTCTTGGATTTGTTCCAAGAGTTGAGTTGCCTTGCTCAAAAGACTTTCTACTTGCTCCTTGCTAACATGATTGACATGTTCTTCAGGCATAAAGTCTCCATACAATTCTTTCAAGAAGCCATAAATAGCTGTCTTGGCACTTTGATTATCTACTTTTTCAGTATCTAGAACTGTCTTACTTGATTTCGCAGTAGTTGGTTGAGCTTTCAAAGCTTCTTCCACTTCTTGTTTTGCCTGATAGATACTTGGGAATAATTTGTTCAATTCTGCTGCCTTAAGGAAGGATTGAGATTGATACAAGGTCCAAGTTAACTGAGCTACTTTGTTTCGAAGTTCATCACTCAAACGACCGTCATTTACGTGTTCGTAGAAGTACTTGATGTATTCTACAGTTGTAACACCTGTTCGATCATTAAAGTCTTGAAGAGCTTGAAGTTGTGATTCAACCGCTGCTAAAGCAGCCTCATCTTTTGCCAATTTAGCTTCTTGGAGTCGAACGAGAAGGTCTTTCTTAGGAAGTCCATAAGAGTCTGTATCCAGTGTATTGATTTTATCAATCAAGGCTTGATATTTCTTATCTAGAGCGCTTGTTTTAACAGGCTTGACACTTTCATCAATATGGATATATTGCTTATCAAAGAGATCCAGTGTTGCAAGATAACCTGCTGTAGAGTTAGTTGCCAGTTTCTTCATGTTTTCAGTAAACTGACCTAAAGCTAACTCAATCTGTCTTTGTTCGATAGGCTTGTCTTTATAGATGTTTCTGCTTTCAGCTAAAAGTTGGTCTACTTTTGCCAAAACTACCTTCTCATCAAAAGCTCCAGGTTGGTAGTTGGATTGTAGAGCTGGAATTTTATTTTTCAAAGCCACTTCATAGCCCTTGGTTTGAACCTTGATGTAGTGATTGTGGTCACCATGAGGGATCACAAAACTACCATTTTCTACCTGCAAACTATAAGGAGACACACCATCACGTAAGGCAGTCGTATAAAGTTCATTTAGGAAATCAAGTTCTGGATTTCCAGTTTGAAGAGGAATCCGAACGTGTTCCTTACGAACAGCGTAAGGATGAATATGAGTTGGATCGTAGGCTTGGTCTGGATTTCCAAAGACAAAGAATCCGTTTGAAATTCTAATAGCTTCAAGTGGAACTCCGTATGTTTTAGAAATATAAGCAATTTTTTCTTCATCACTAGCATCTCTTGAGAAAGACTCTACCGTTTTAGCAAGAGGTTTTACAGGCTCTGCATCATGATGTGTTTTTAAATGGTCTTGTGCAGCCTTAATTTGCTCAGCTGTCAAATCCTTCTTGAAGAAGTAATGATTGTGGTCACCATGACTCATGACAAAACCTTGCTCATCCTCACTGATGACACGATTGGCATCAAAACCATGATCGTGTTCTTCACGATGATGATGTCCATGATCATCACCATCGTGCTCATCATCATGAGCTGTACTTGGTGTTACTGTATTTGCACCTTTCAAGTGATCTTGCGCTGCCTTAATTTGGTCTGCTGTCAAATCCTTCTTGAAGAAGTAATGATTGTGATCACCGTGACTCATGATAAATCCTGCTTCATCTTCAGCAATAATACGATTGGCATCAAATCCATGTCCACCTTCTTCATGTTCCTCATGTGAAGTTCCTGGATTGATTGGAAGAGATGGCGAAGGTGTTGTTAGACCATTATTTGGAAGAGTCGGTTGACCAATTATGGTCGATTTTGGAATGTAATGGAAATGATCACCATGTCTTACAATATAAGCTGTAGCCGTTTCTTCAACGATATCTTTTGGATTAAAGATATAGCCATCAGAAGTTGAAGAGAGTTCCTTACTTATCGTTGAAGAAGAAGGATTGTTTGAAAGACTTCCTAGTCTAGACGCTACTTCATGAGGTTTTTCATTTGTAGAGACAGTAGAACCAGTTCCACCGATAGGCACCATTCTAGCAATCTTTTCTTCTAAAGGAGAGAGCTTGCTGTAAGGAATAAAATGATAATGGTTGCCATGCGGAATCGCAACTCCATTCGGTGTACGACTGACAATCTTAGCAGGGTCAAAGACTAAGCCATCTGATTCACTGTAACGTTGGTCGCTAGGTGAATCATAGAGTTCTTTCAATAGACTTTGGAGATTTTCAACTTTGCTTTCTGGCTTGCTAGTTGATCCGTGTGCTACAGATTGCGTGTTATTGTCACTAGCTGTTGAAAAATAGCTTAACTGACTCGGTTGCGTATTTTTCCCAGCTAGAATAGCTTTGGCTGCTGCTAATTCACTAGCAGATAAATCACTTTTTGGAATGTAGTGATAGTGACCTCCATGAGGAACGATATAAGCATCACCAGTATCTTCAATAATGTCAGCTGGATTAAAGACATAACCATCATCTGTTGTATAGCGTCCCTGAGACCTTGCTACAGCAACATCAGAGCTGACCTTCTCCTTATCTTTGACATGTTCTTGTTTTTGACGGTTGATTTCATCTTTGGTTCGAACATTATCAGCATGAGCTGCATCTTTCAAATAGACATAATATTTTCCATCGACCTTGATGATATAGCCACCCTTGACCTCATTGACAATATCTCCATCCTTAAGTTGATAGTTTGGGTCCTTCATCAAAAGTTCTTCACTAAAGAGGGCATCATAAGGAACTTTTCCGTTATAGTAATGGTAGTGATCACCGTGTGATGTAACATAACCCTGATCTGAAATCTTGATAACAATTTGCTCAGCCTGAATTCCTTCTTTTTGGCTAACCTGATCTGGTGTCAGTTTTTCAGTTTTCTGACTTGACTGACTACCATCCACATAAGAGATACGATTATTGTCCTTATTTTCCTGCGAGCGATGCTGATTTAGAGCATAAGCGCAAAGACTCAAAGATACGATAACAGCTGATCCAGCTGCTATATATTTTTTACTGAATTTCATAAATCCCTCATTTCAATAAATGATGAAGCTTTTTAACTTCTTTTGCTTGGTTAAACAGTTTTTTCTAAACTGGTTATTTAACCAATTAATTAACCAGTAAATAGTTTACCTTTTTTAAGCTTATCTGTCAAGATTTTTATAATATTTTAAAAAATAAAAGCCAGTATTGCTACTGACTCTTACATCATTTTGGTTTAATAGGATAAACTTATGCTTCTGGTTTCGTCGTTACTGACTCACTACCTTTTTAACAAAGCAAGTAATTTTTCTGCTTCTGCCATGATACCATTATTATCCATGGTTTGGAGGCTCAAGTTATTTCGTAAACCAGATAGACTCTCTGTCACATTGTCTTTCAAACTAGCATCCGTTACTTTAGCAAGTAGAGCTTCTACTTCTTTGAGTTTGGCTTCTACTTTTTCGGTTTCTACTTGAGGTACTTCAGCTTCGTCTGTTGTATTTTTAGATACTTCTTCTGTTTCGTCTTCATCAGTGCTCGGTTTATAAAGATTATCTACTGAAGGGGTTGAATCTGTATGATTTTCTTTTTCATTGGATTCAGGACGGGTTGACTCATCTGATTCATGATGATCTTCCTTATCTTCATCAGATTTACTGTCTTGGTCTGCCTTATTTTTACGAACATGGTCGCTGGCATTTCCCCAACCATTATCTGAGTGAGGACGTTCTTCAGGATGTTCAACATAATATTTTACAGTCGCAAAGAGATCCTCAAGGCTATAACCCTTAGGTGCTTCATAGAGTCCTTCGTCAAACCAACCAAATTTAATATTATGGTAATGGTCGTAATGAGGTATAATCAAGCTACCATTTTTAACTTCAACAGTATGTTGTAGATTGTAAGGAATATGATCAAGTGGGACCTTCTTAGCTGCTTTCACTTTATTATAGATTGCTTCTACTCCTTTAACCTCAGTATTTCCTGAACCCTGATTCTCTGTTGAAGGAGGTGTCAAACCTTTCTCTTTAGCATAAGCCTGAGCTGCCACTCTTTCAGCTTCAGACAAGCTCTCTTTCTTAATCCAGTGACTATGGGTCATATGTGGAGTTACATAAGCATCTCCCTCATCACTGGTAATATCACGAATGTCAAAGATATATCCATCTTCTGTTGTATACTTACCTGCTAATTTCGCTAATTTAATTTCATCGTCTGTATAAGCAATTTGAGCATTTGGTTTTCCAAGTCGCTCTGGATGGGTAATTGGTGCTAGGAATGCCAATAAGTCATCTACCAATTTTCCTTTATTAGAAGATTCATCATTCAAGCGCTCTGCTAATTTATCTAAAGCTTGGAAATCAGAAGTACGACCCTTATTTTCAGACAAGGCTTTATGAGCCTCGACCAATAAATTATATGCTTTATCATAAAATTCTTGGTCACGAGGTGGTACCTTTTCTTTCTTCGCAACTAGAGCGTGTGTCTCTTGAGTTTTCTTAGACAGGAGATTTTCAATAGCATCAATCTTATCCTTGGCCAAATCTTTAGCTAGAACATAACGACTGACGCCCTTATCCTCGATAATATATCCTTCGCCAACTTTTCTAACAACCTGGTTGACATCAAATTCTGTCGGTTTATTTTCCACTGGTGCTAGTGGTTTGGTATTAGGGGCTGGCTTCAGAGGAGTAACACTTGGCAAGACACTGCCATTTTGTCCCTTGACAGGTATCATACGAGCCAATTTTTCTTCCAGCGGTGACATTTGCGAATAAGGAATAAAGTGATAATGGTCTCCGTGAGGTACTGCGACACCATTTGCAGTACGTTTGATGATTTGTGCTGGATCAAAGACGAGTCCATCAGATTCTACATGTCGTTCTGATAAAGGTTTAGCATACAATTCACGTAAAAGTGTTGGAATATCTTCCCCTTGGTCTTGATGATAAGTTGGAGTGACAGTCAGATTAGGAGTCTCTGTCAAACTTGGTTGAGCTGGTTTACTTGAACTTGTAGCAGAATGTGAGCTCTGTTTACCATTCCAATAAGCTTGGGCGGCAGCCAATTCCCCTGCTGATAAATCACTCTTAGGTATATAGTGGAAATGATTGCCATGCGGTACAACAAAAGCGTCACCTGTATCTTCAATCACATCTGTCGGACTAAAGACATACCCATCATCCGTTGTATAGGCGCCTCCAGTTGCTCTATTCGGTGCCGGCTTATTGAGATTAAAGTTTGGTTTAATCGTTGCACTTGGTTTCTCAGTACTGCTTGGTTTCGTATTATCAGCATGACTTTGAGCTGGCTGACCTCCAATTGGCAGATTTCGAGCCAATTTTTCTTCCAAGGCAGACATTTGTGAGTAAGGAATGAAATGGAAATGATCTCCATGAGGAACTGCCACACCATTGGCAGTACGTTTTGTAATCTGTGCTGGGTCAAATACCAATCCATCAGACTCCACATGACGTTGGCTCAGAGGCAAAGCGTACAATTCTTGAAGAAGACTAGCTAAATCCTCATTTTGACTCTCAGGAGCTGTTGTAGGATTTTGAGGAGTTTCAGATTGACTCGTTCTTACACTAGATCTTGTTTCTCCCCTGCTTGAACGGTATTCAACCGTACTTAATTGACTACCTTTTCCAGATAAGAAGGCTTGGGCGGCAGCTAATTCACTAGCAGACAAGTCACTCTTAGGAATATAGTGGAAGTGATTGCCATGAGGAACAATATAAGCATCACCCGTGTCTTCGATGATATCAGATGCGTTGAAGATATAACCGTCATCCGTTGTATAACGTCCCTGAGCTCTGGCTGCAACTACCGCCTGATCGTTAGAACCGCCACCGTGATTACTACTATGTTCCTGCTTCTGACGTTTAATCTCTTCTTTTGTCCGAATATTGTCCGCATGGGATGCATCCTTAAGGTAAACATAGTATTTTCCGCCTACCTTAATCACATAACCACCCTTGATTTCATTGACAATGTCTGAATCCTTCAACTGATAATTCGGATCTTTCATGAGGAGTTCTTCACTGATGATAGCATCATAAGGAACCTTACCATTATAGTAATGATAATGGTCTCCATGAGAGGTCACATAACCTTGATCCGTAATCTTGATGACGATTTGTTCGGCGTTGATTCCCTCTCTCTTACTGACTTCATCTGGTGTCAAGTTCTCTGCTTTTTGACCAGCCTGATCACCGTCTATATAAGCAACTCGATTAGAATCTTTCTTAAGTTGGCCAGCTTGATAACGTCCAAGTTCATAGGAGCAAACACTTAGGGCAAGGACCGCCACTGAACCAACTACATATTTTTTATTGATTTTCATTCTTGCCTCACTTTAATTCTTCTGCTAGAACACTCATATTTTCTTCAAGATTTTCGAGATAAGTCTTGTCATTTTGTGGGTCTGCCTCTAAAGGATTCAGAGTTTTAAGACCCACACCTGTTGATTTGACAAGAGTTTCAGCTACTTTTGAAGAAGCATTACTTTCTGTAAAAATTGTTTTAACCTTATAGGTTTTTACAAATTCCTGAATTTCTGTAAGTTGTCGTGGACTTGGTTCTTGTTCAGGAGAGATACCTGCAATACCAAGTTGATTAAGTCCAAATCGCTTCGCTAGATAAGAAAAGGCTGTATGCTGTGTTACAAAAGTTTTCTGACTCGCTTTTTCAAATTTAAGCTGGAATTTCTTAGTCAATTCTTGAGCTTTTTTGATAAAGGCTTGCGCATTTTTCTGATAAGTTTCTTTATGCTCACTGTCAACCTCTGAAAGTTTGTCAGCGATAATCTGGGCTTCTTCACCAGCTTTTTCTGGATCTAGCCAAGTATGAGGATCATAGAGCGTTTTTTCATCAACTCCATCCCCTGCTTCCACATCTTCTAGCCCTGGGACGCGATCTAAAGTCATTCCCTCTGAAGCCTCTAAAACCTTAACTTTAGATTTTTTTAGATTGGGATCCAAACTTCCTGCCCAAGATTCGAGCGTATGCGAATGATAAACAAAGACATCTGCATCGTATATTGCTGCAATATCATTTGCCGAAGGTTCAAAAGAGTGAATGCCACTACTTGACTGAATCATCCGAACATCATTCAAGTCACCAGATACTTCCTTGACCATAGCATAGATAGGATAAAAACTAGTGACAATTTTCATTCCTTTCCCTGGCTGACTTTCCTTTTGACCACAAGCACCTAAACATAAAAGGAAAATACTTAACAATACTAAAAATAAACTTTGTTTCTTCATAAACAACCCCTTAACTATTTAATTAACTGGTAAACATTCTACTCCTAAAAATTTAATCTGTCAAGCTATTTTAAGAAAAAAATTGAAATTTCTTTCACATATAAAAATCTGCTGACTTTTAACAACTCAACAGATTCTCACTTTATATACTCAATGAAAATCAAAGAGCAAATTAGGAAGCTAGCCGTAGGTTGCTCAAAACACTGTTTTGAGGTTGTAGATAAGACTGACGAAGTCAGTCACATATATACGGCAAGGCGAAGCTGACGTGGTTTGAAGAGATTTTCGAAGAGTATTATTCTTCTATGGTAGAATGCTTATAACCATAAGTAAAGTAAATGATACTTCCTATCAACAAAGCAACTAGGAAAGCAATCCAGGTTTCCATATTATACTGCAACATGAAGGACAAACAAATGATGATTGATAAAATGGGTAACAGGGGTACCAATGGTGTTTTAAATTCTCCAGCTTTGGGCATCCCCTTTTCTCTCCGTAAGCGAATCAAGCCGTAAGCCAGCATGATCAAGTAGGCCAAGGTACAAATGTTTAAGAAGGCTGCGATACTGGCTAGTGGGAATATTCCTGCAGCTACTGCTGAAGCTAGACCTGTCAAGATAGTAGCATTCTTTGGTACCTTGCTAGTCTTCGTTAATTCTTTGAAGGCGGCAGGCATCAATCCGTCACGCGCTAAACTGTAAATCATACGCGATAGGGCATAGGTCATCGAGATACAAACCGTAATCAAGGTCAAGATAGCCACCAATGACACATAGTTTGCTGCCCAACTAATCCCAACACTACGAAGGGCAAAGGCAACGGCATCATCAACATTTAGATGACTATAGTGAACCACACCAGTCAAAACAAGAGTCACCAAGGCATAGAGAATGGTTACGATAGAAAGCGATAAGACAATCCCTCTAGGAATATTTTTTTGAGGAGTCTTGACCTCATCTACGGCCATAGAGATGGATTCAAATCCCAAAAAACCGAAGAACATCAAGGACGCACCAGCCATAATACCAGTACTAGCACCATAGATTTGTCCAAAACCGTAAGGAGCAAAATTGCTCCAATTATCAAGTTTAATATTCCAAATTCCTACTAAAACAAAGAGCGCTAAAGCGGAAAATTTCAAAATAACTAGAATAGAATTAAAGCGTAAAGCAGCCTTGGCATTTAGTAAAACAAGCGATGTCACCAAGACCAAGACAATAATAGGCAATAAATCAACAAATGTCCCTGATTGAGGATTAAAGGTACCATTTAAAGCCTGAGGAAGGGCTATCCCGTATTGAGAAAGCAAGCCTTTAAAATAAGCTGCCCAACCCGAAGCCACGCCTGATATGGCTGTCATGAACTCCATCATTGTTAACCAGCCAGCCAACCAAGCTGGAAATTCTCCTAAAATAGCATAGAGATAACTGTAGGCACCACCTGTAGCAGGTACTCGCGAGGCAAATTCTGCAAAAAAGAGAGCTGATAATCCCACACACAAGGCAGAAATAACGATTGAAATCACTAGCGCTGGACCAGCAAGTGTTGCGGCTGCAGTGCCTGTAATTGTAAAGACGCCTGTCCCCACCATGGCTCCGATACCCAGCAAAATCAAATCCCATAACTTCAAATGCCTGTGCATCTCCGTTTTATCCAAACTAACATTCTTTGTTCTAAATATATTCATCTTTGACTCCAAAATAAAATGATGATTCTATTCTACCATAAATATAGGAGATTTGTGAATATTTATAAAACAATTTTCTAAAAAAATCTGACTACTCTCTTGTAATCAGATTCTCTTTATCTCTAGTTCATTTCTTTAAAGGATGCTTCTGCATCCGCGTTGCTGATAACACCAAATTGAATCTTTCCAATCTTTCCTTGACTATCAATCAGGTATTCTGTAGGAATGCTTCGAATTTGATAAGCTTGGAAGGTTGTTGCTTTAGTATCATAAAGAACTGGGATATCTTTATATCCTTGGTCTTGGAACCATTGTGGGAATTGCTCGACAGTTTTTTCACCTTGAATTCCTGGTGCAATGACACTAAGAATTTCAAAATCGCGATCTGGTTTCGCAGCTAATTCCATCAACTCTGGCATACTTTTCTTACATGGGCCACACCATGAAGCCCAAAACTTCAAGTAGACTTTTTTACCCTTATAATCAGATAACTTAACTTCTTTACCATCCATAGATTGCAAGGTAAAGTCTGGTGCCTCTTTTCCAACAGCAATTTGTTGTACAGGCGTTTGTTGTTGCTGTTTTGGGGATTGTTGTGGAGCTTGAGTTTTTTTAGTTTCTTCCTCACCACAGGCCATCAATACAACTAATGACAAAAGGCTTAAACCAGCAAACATTATTTTTTTCATCTTTTTCTCCTTTATTCAAAAATTCCAGCTAGAACATTTACTTGTCCTAATAGTAACAAAATTCCCATTAAAATAATAAGGAAACCACCAATTTTCTTGAGTAGCATCATATGACGTTTGATTTTACTAAAATAAGGCATCACGACCCCTGAAGCTAGTGCCAAAGCCAAGAAAGGAATGGCCATCCCCAGAGTGTAAATAAGAGTATAGATAGCTCCTTGCCAAGCGCCATTGCCCCCAGAAGCCGCAAGCGCTAAAACAGAACTTAAAACCGGACTAATACAAGGTGTCCAACCAAAGCTAAAGGTAATACCAAGTAAAAATGCTGACCAATAACGATTGGCTTCTGATTTCTTAAAAGTAAAGCTTTTTTGAACCTCTAATTTCTTAAAG
Organism: Streptococcus mitis SK579; assembly: GCF_000257905.1. Lineage (GTDB taxonomy): Bacteria > Bacillota > Bacilli > Lactobacillales > Streptococcaceae > Streptococcus > Streptococcus mitis_L. Next base: position 50,281 of record NZ_AJJL01000082.1, on the reverse strand, counting down.
TGAAAAATTTCCATCTGGTGAAGTCCCAAAATGATAATAATTGTTCCCATAACATATCGGAACCAATTTGCATAGAGAAAATTACCAAAGTAACCTGCACCAAAGCCTAGAATAAAGAAAATGAGAGAAATACCTGCAATAAAGCAAAGTGTTCGAATCAAACCTGACCAGAGAACCTTTCTCCCAAACAAGGAAAAACTTTTTGCACTTTCCTGATCATCCAATAAAATTCCAGCATAAACTGGCAGAAGAGGAAAAATACAGGGAGAAAAGAAGGACAAGACCCCTGCTAAAAAAACGGAGATTGAAAAGACTATCGTTTCCAATAAAGAACCAACTTTCTTAAGAATTTAAACCTATTGTACTATAAATGTTAAAATTTGTATCAAGTTTGCTACGGCTAGCTATATTTACTATGACGTTAGATAAAAGAAAAAGATAGAAGAAAGTTGTCTAAGTTGACTTTTTCTTCTATCTTTCTTTAATTATTTTAATAAGTTCCTTCTTCACCTTGACTAGTCAAGATAACAGGTCCATCTTTCGTAATGACGAATTGGTGTTCATACTGGCATGACAATCCACCATCAATGGTCTTATGCGCCCAACCAGTCTTCATATCTGTATCGATTTCCCAGTCACCTGTATTGATCATCGGTTCAATAGTCAAGACCATTCCTTCACGGAGACGAAGCCCACGACCAGCAATACCATAGTTAGGAACCATTGGTTCTTCGTGCATGGTTGGACCAACACCATGACCAACCAAATCACGCACTACACCGTAACCACGACTTTCAGCGTATTCTTGAATAGCCGCACCGATATCACCGATACGGTTCCCAACAACAGCTTGCTCAATCCCCTTATACATGGCTTCTTTGGTTACATCCATCAAGTTTTTCACTTCTTCGGACGGTGTCCCAACAGCATAAGCCCAACAAGAGTCTGCCAGACCACCAGAATAGCTCTGAGTGTATTTTTTCATTTGCTCCACATTGTTGAAGTTTAATTTTGAGACATTCAGGTCAGATTTAGCAATGGGACCTCCCAAAACCATATCAACCTTGAGTAAATCTCCATCTTTCAAGATATAGTGACGAGGGAAAGCATGAGCAACTTCATCATTAAGAGAGCAGCAGGTAGCATAAGGATAGTCCATCATTGCACCGTCAACTCCAATCTGAAGCGGCAGGAAATTTTCTTCCTTACAACGTCTACGAACATATTCTTCAACTTCCCACATATCTATGCCAGGCTTAATCAAATCACGTAAGCCAATATGAATACTTGCAAGAAAATCACCGGCCTTGTCCATAGCTTCGATTTCACGAGCTGATTTTAATGTTATCATTTTTTCTCCTAGTTTCTAATTAATTTTAACAGTCACATTTGCTTTTGAAACAATCTGGTGACCATGATAAATATCGTAGTCAATAATAGCTGACCGTCTCGTATGATGGATAATGCGTGCCTGAATACGCAATATATCATCTATCTGAACAGCCTGCAAAAAGTAGATTAGCATCTGCTCGATGATGAGATTGCGCCCACTATTCACAACTAAATCTTGGGTCATGTGGGTCAGAATTTCTGCCAATACACCATTAGCCAAGACTCCGTTCTTCTCCAGCATAAAGGGTTCAACTGTGATGACTACTTCATCATGATGATAAGAAAGTTTTTGACCAATCTGCTCAGAAAAAGTCGGTAGAGCCGAAACTTGGGAACGACTCATCTTCTCCATGACATCGCGTCGTGTCACAACTCCAAGCAAGGTTTGATTGCTTCGAATAACTGGTACCATTTCAAAATCTTCAGCAATCATTCGTTGACTGACATTGGCAATATTTGTCGATAATCCGACTAAAAAGAGGCTACGAGACATGACCTTATCAATTGTGGTACTTGGTGACTTATCACCTGCATCCCTCATGGTTACCACTCCCACCACAACCTGATGTTGGTTAATAACTGGAAAACGACTGCTTCGATTCTTACGTACTAAGTCCAAATAATCTTTGACTGTGTCAGTCTCTCTCAGAAAACCATATTCATGACTCGGACGGTAAAGTTTCTCAACTGTCAAAATGTCTGTCTTGATTTGGACATTTGACAAGGCTTTATTGATCATGGTCGCGACAGTGAAAGTATCATGCTTACTTCTCAGAACAGGAATCCCTTTTTGATTAGCCAGTTTAAGCACATCATCATGGACCTGAAATCCACCTGTAACTAGAACTGCATTTTCATTTTCAAGTGCTAACAGTTGGATACGAGTACGGTCCCCGACAATCAAGAGTCCCCCATCATGAAGATAGGATAAGATGTTTTGTTCAGTCATGGCACCGATAGAGAACTTACTAAATTCTCTATCTAAACCTTCTTGCCCAGCCAAAACCTCAGAAGAAGTCACTTCTGCAATTTCAGCAAAAGTTAATCTTTCAATAGCAACTTTCTGGGATTTAACACGGATAGTACCACTTCTAGGACGGGTCTCCACAAGTCCACGATTTTCAGCTTCTTTAATGGCCCGATAGGCCGTTCCATCACTGACCCCCAGATGGTTAGAAATACTACGAACACTAACCCTCTTTCCGACAGGCAATTCTTCCAAATAGCTTAGAATTTCCTGATGCTTACTCATTGAATTCTCCTTTTACATACCGAAATTCAAGATAATCCCGCATTTTTCTTGTGTAGCGATCACTTCCTTTAAACTGACGAGTAAAACGGAATCCAGACTTTAGAGCAACCTTTTGACTCGCTTCATTTTCAAGGTGGGTAATGATGGATAATTGTTTTAAACCAAATTCCTCAAAAGAAAGCTGACAAATTTTTCTAACAATCTCTGTCATAAATCCTTGCGACCAAGCATCTTTTCTCAAAAAATAGCCAAGCTCAGCTTCTTTTTTGATTTCATCTAACTTCTCAAATTTAATAGAACCAATCATTTGTTGATTTTTTTGGTCACAAATTGCCCACACTCCCAAAGGGGACTTCATAAAATAATTCGCTAATGCATATTGACTTTCTTCCAGACTTGCCTGAGTTGGGAAAATAAATTGAAGATTTTCTGGATTTGAAGCTATCTCGTGGAAGTCCTGACTATCACTAAAAAAGAAAGGACGCAAATACAAGCGATCCGTTTCAAAAAAAGAAAACATTGCTAATTTGGTCCAAATATTCATAAACACCCCTACGGTTTAATCTTCGACTAGTTTAATATCTGCTCCTAGATTACGTAATTTTTCGATAATATCAGAATAACCACGTAAGATAAACTCGATATTTGTAATTTCAGTTTTACCTTCAGCCATAAGCCCAGCAATGACTAGTGCAGCCCCAGCTCGTAGGTCAGTCGCTTTAACACTGGCCCCACGCAAACTACGTCCACCCGTGTACAAAATATGACCATTTGTTGTCGAAATATCCGCATCCATCTTTGCTAGTTCAAAAACATGATTTACACGTTTTTCATAAATCGTATCAACAATTGTACCACGACCATTAGCTGTTAGTAAAAGAGGGGTAATCGGTTGTTGCAAATCGGTAGCAAAGCCTGGGTAAGGAGCTGTCTTAATATTGATTGCTTTCAAATTAGACTGTTCCTCGACAAAAATGCTGTCTTCAGATACAGTCATTCGAACTCCCATTTCTTCCAACTTAGCGATGAATCCTTCTAGGTGTTCGTAAAGAACATTATTTATACGAATTCCCTTACCAACTGCAGCAGCTAAAGATATATATGTTCCAGCTTCAATACGATCTGGAATCACCTGATGACGTGTGCCATGTAATCTTTCAACACCATCAATAATGATGATATTAGTTCCTGCCCCACGGATATGGGCACCCATATTATTCAAGAGAGTTGCAACATCAATAATCTCAGGTTCACGAGCTGCATTTTCAATAATAGTACGACCATTCGCTTTAACAGCAGCAATCATCGTATTAATCGTCGCACCGACACTAACTGTATCCATGTAAATACTTGCGCCATGAAGTCCTGTATCTTTAGCAGATAACTTCATGTTATCTCCCTCGTAGCTAACAGTAGCACCCATAGCTTCAAAAGCCTTAAGGTGTAAGTCAATCGGACGAGGACCAAGGTCACATCCTCCAGGCAAGCCAACTGTGGCTTCACCAAAACGACCTAAAAGACTTCCATAAAAATAATAAGATGCACGAAGACTATTGATTTTCCCATAAGGCATTGGAATATTTTGAACACCTCTTGGGTCAATCTCCAATACATCGTCATAACGCTTAACAGTAGCTCCCATCAATTCCATGATTTCGACAAGACTGGCTACATCCGAAATATCCGGAACACAATCCAAAGTTACAACATCATCTGCTAAAATAATAGCTGGAATTAGGGCCACAACACTATTTTTAGCACCACTAATAGTGATTTCACCTTGTAGTGGTAATCCACCATTGATAACAATTTTTCTCATTCTAAGTTTTTAATACTCTTTCAAGATTTCTAATAAGGTCTTTAAAATAAATTATATCATAAATGCAACCTTTTTTCCATCCTTTTCAATTTTATTGGATAGTAAGCAATAAATAGGATTAAGTTGAAAGGTTGAGTCTATATTTTATGAAACATCTTTTGATACTATATTAAATTGAAGTAAGATATGAATAAACCGATTAGTAATACTCTTCGAAAATCAAATTAATTTATAGAAATATTTTAGCAGCCGAGGTGTACTATTTTGGGTTCAATACACTATAAAAAAGCCTAAATTAAGAACTGCAAAATACCCCAAAAATTAGATTTTCTATGTCTAACTTTTGAGGTATCGTTCAACTATAAGAGATAATAGTCTTTTGGTGGTATTTATAGCAAGAAGAAATTAAAAAACAAATCTCATTTGTGTCACCTTACAGTCAATCTATTACTAACTTTCTTATCTCTATATTCAACCCTACCTAATTTTTTATTAAGGATTGGAAGTGAGTTCTTTTTGATTCTCGTTCAGCAGGTTTTAAGACTTGTCCTATCCAGATGATATCTTTTCTTCACCCCAAAATAGCTAACAAATAGCTTTTCTTTACTCTACAACTGCTTCAGCGATTTCTTCACGACTAATACCAGCGAAGTAGCGTGTAATATCAATGGTTTCTAGTGCTTTAAGGACATCTTCGCGTTCGTATTTCACTCCACGAAGGACATCTTCTACTGCAGCAACGTCTTCGATACCAAAGAAGTCACCATAAATCTTGATGTCTTGGATTTTTGATTCGAGAACATTAGCAAAGACTTCCACCTTACCACTAGTGAATTTGGTTCCACGACGGACGTTAAATTCAGGTGATTTACCGTAGTTCCAGTCCCAAGTTCCAAACTTGGTGTCCTTGATGCGATTGATTTCAGTCAATTCTTGCTCAGAAAAAATGTATTCAGTCATCTCTGGGTACTCTTTTTTCATGTATTCCAAGAGTAAATCACGGAATTCTTCAACTGTGATTTTTTCTGGTAATTCATTGATAATATTGGTCACACGAGCACGAACAGATTTCACCCCTTTTGATTCAAATTTATCTTTTGAAACCTTAAGGGCATTGGCTAAGACTGACAAATCAACGTCAAAGAGCAAGCAACCGTGGTGCATGATACGGCCATTGATATAGGCTTGGGCATTGCCACAGAACTTCTTACCATCAATCTCAAGGTCATTACGACCTGTGAACTCTGCTTTAACTCCAAGTTGAGCCAAAGTATTGATAACTGGAGTTGAGAAGCTCTTAAAGTCAAAAGCCTTGTTTTCATCTTCTTTTGAGATAATCGTATAGTTGAGGTTGTTTAGATCGTGATAAACAGCTCCACCACCGCTGATACGGCGGACCACCTCAATGCCATTTTCTCGAACATAATCACGGTTGATTTCTTCGATAGTGTTCTGGTGACGACCAACAATGATAGATGGTTTGTTAATCCAAAGCAGGAAGATTTGATCCTCATCCAAAAGGTGTTTAAAGGCATATTCTTCCAAGGCGATATTAAAGGCAGTGTCGTTTGAATGATTGATAATATATTTCATGATATCCCTTTATACGATAGAGACTGGAAAATATCTTTCCAGTCTAATCTATCTTTCTTTTATTTTTTCTTAGGTGAGTGGATGGCCATTCCTAGAACATCCGCAAATGCTTCATACATCACTTCAGAATAGGTTGGGTGTCCGTGGATAGTCTTCAACATTTCTTCTACAGTGATTTCCATTTCGATAATGCTTGACGCTTCATTGATCAACTCTGCAGCTGCAGGGCCAATGATGTGAACACCGAGGATTTCTCCGTATTTCTTATCAGCAATAACTTTAACAAAACCTTGAGCTGCATCTGAAGCAATGGCACGACCGTTTGCAGCAAAGTTGAACTTACCGATAGCAACATCATATTTCTCACGGGCTTGTTCTTCTGTCAAACCTACTGCTGCTACTTCAGGAAGAGTGTAAATGGCTGCTGGAGTCAAGTTCAATTTGGCAACAGCATGATTTCCTTTAAGAGCATTTTCTGCGGCAACTTCACCCATACGGAAGGCTGCGTGAGCCAACATCTTAGTACCGTTGATGTCGCCTGGTGCATAAATGCCTGGAACAGAAGTTTCCATGTATTCGTTGACCTTGATACGACCACGATCCAATTCAAACTCAACATCGCCAATACCTTCAAGGTCTGGCACACGACCGATTGAAAGAAGAGCTTTGCTTGCAATGATATCGTCTTTTCCTTCAACCTTGATACGAAGTTGACCATTTTCCTCAATGATTTCTTGCAGTTTAGTACCAGTCAAGATGGTCATTCCTTTACGCTCAAGTATCAAGCGAAGGTTCTTAGAAACTTCCGCATCCATAGCTGGCACGATACGATCCATCATTTCGACAACAGTCACTTTTGAACCAAATGTCATAAAGGCTTGACCAAGCTCGATACCGACAACTCCTCCACCGATGATAACAAGGCTTTCTGGCACTTCGTTCATTTCAAGAATGTCGTCACTAGTCATCACAAGTGGAGATTCCATACCAGGAACGTTAATTTTGCTTACTTTAGAACCACCAGCAAGGATAATTTTCTTGGTTTCAAGCAATTCTGAACCATTTACCAAGACATTCTTGTCTTTAGTAATAGTACCAACACCCTTATGAACAGTAACTCCGTAACTACGAAGAAGACCTGCAACACCACCAACCAAAGTATTGACAACCTTAGACTTAGTTTCAAGAAGTTTGTCCATATCTACAGTGAAGTTTGGATTTTCGATTACGATACCACGGTTTGCGGCATGACCAATGTTTTCGATAATTTCAGCGTTATGAAGGTAGGTCTTTGTTGGAATACAACCACGGTTCAAGCAGGTTCCGCCGAGTTCAGATTTCTCAACGAGGGCAACCTTACCGCCGAGTTGGGCAGCTTTAATGGCTGCCACATAACCAGCAGGACCTCCACCAATCACAACAATATCAAAGGCATCATCGCTTTTACCATCATCATTTGAAGCACTTGCTGCAGGTGCTGGGCTAGCTTCTGGTGCTGCGGCTCCAGCTGTTGGGATATTTTCCCCTTCTTCTCCGAGGTAACCGATAACTTCCGTTACAGGGACAGTTTCACCATCTCCTTTGAGGATAGCAATCAAATAACCATCTTCTTCGGCTTCCAATTCCATGCTGACTTTATCAGTCATGATTTCCAAAAGGATTTCTCCTTCTTTTACAAATTCTCCGACTTTTTTATTCCATTGGACGATTTGTCCTTCTGTCATATCCACGCCGGCTTTTGGCATAATTACTTCTAAGGCCATGTCTTCCTTCCTTTATCTATATCTTAAAAATGAATACTCTTGCTCTTAAATCAACATTGAGATTGGATTTTCAATCAATTCTTTCAAGTCTTTCATAAACTTAGCACCAGCCATACCATCTACGACACGGTGGTCAATGGTTAATCCTAGGCTCATGATAGGGCGAATCACAATTTCACCATTGACGACAACTGGTTTCTCAATTGTCGAACTGACACCAAGGATAGCTGAGTTTGGTTGGTTGATGATAGGACCAAAGGACTGAACGCCAAACATTCCCAAGTTACTGATAGTAAATGTTGAATTTTGCAGTTCACTTGGAGCCAATTTGCCATCCAAGGTACGGCCAATAACATCCTTAAAGGCTACAACCAGTTCTGAAAGATTCATCTTATCAGCATTGTAAACAACAGGTGTCATCAATCCATTATCCATCCCAACTGCCATGGCAAGATTGACATAGTTGTGAGTGATAATGGTCTTGCCATCTTCTGTTAATGAAGCATTGAGGTATGGGTGTTTCATAAGAGTCTTAACAACTGCAAGTGAAAGAAGGTCTGTTACAGTAGTCTTCTTCCCAGTTGCTTCCATGATTGGTTCAAGAACCTTCTTACGAAGGGCCAACATTTCAGACATATCGACATCGTAGTTAAGCGTAAAGGTTGGCGCAGTTAGGTAAGATTCAACCATACGTTGAGCAATAACCTTACGCATCGGTGTCATTGGAATACGCTCGATTTCACCGTAAGGTGTTACGTTATCAGGAACTTCTTCCGCTTTTTCAATCTGAGCAGGAGACTTGATGGTGTCGTTTTCAATATTTTCAGGAAGCAAGGCCAAAACATCCTTCTTCATGATTTTACCACGGTGACCAGTTCCTTGAATTTCCTGCCACGCAATGTTATGTTCGAGGGCAATTCGTTTTGCAAGTGGCGAAATGCGAACCACGTTTGTGTCTTTATAAGTTTCCACGTCTTCTTTGTGGACACGACCGTTTGCACCTGAGCCAGAAACGTCGTAGAGGTTGATTCCTAAATCATCCGCTAACTTTCTAGCTGCAGGAGTCGCTCTTAGCTTGTCATCAGCCATGACCTCTCCAATTCTATTTATGATACAAAGGGCGTTAAAAGCGACTGAAAAATAGGAAATCGACGATGGTTTCGATGAAGCCAAGGAGATTTATCTTTTTTCCGAGCTTTTAGCCCGTGTTCGAATATAAGATATTAAGGACGAAGAGGGCAATGAAAAAATAGGAGATTGACGATGTGTTCGACGAACACAAGGAAATCTATCTTTTTTTCGCAGACCTCCGTCCGAATTCAATTACATGATACAAAGGGCGTAAAAAGTCAAAGTGAAAATAGGAAACTTGACAAAGAAACTTTAGTTTCTAGGAAAGTTTATCTTTTTCACACAGACTCTAGCCCGAGTTCAACTCTACAAGCAACTTGGATACAACACGTATCTCAAGTTGCTACGGTTGCCGCTATTACGCGGTCAACCTAGTAGACTTACTAATTCATTCGTCGAATATTATCGATTCGACTCTCTCATGTCGCAACTCTTTAAATCACTTGGATACAACACGTATCTCAAATTACTACGGTTGCCGCTATCAAGCGGTCAACCTAGTAGACTGACTAAATCTTTCATCGGTTATTATCGAACCAACTCTTCTTGTGATAGGATGCGATGTTTACATAATTTATCTTATGTAATCCTATTCTTTGTTATATGTTTTACGGATGGCATCTTTGATGATTTCAACGGTTGGAATCATTGCATTTTCTAGGTTTTGTGCATAAGGCATTGGCACATCTTCACCTGCACAACGGCGGATTGGTGCGTCTAGATAGTCAAATGCTTCTGATTCTGAAATAATAGCTGAAATCTCACCGATATAGCCACTTGTTTTATGGGCGTCGTTAACCAGAACAACCTTACCAGTCTTCTTAACTGAGTTAATGATAATATCCTTATCAAGCGGTACAAGGGTACGTGGGTCAACAATTTCAACTGAAATTCCTTCTTCTGCTAATTCTTCAGCAGCTTGAACCACACGGCGAAGCATTTTTCCGTAAGTAACAACTGTTACATCTGTACCTTCACGTTTGATTTCCCCGACACCAAGTGGAATTGTGTAGTCTGGATCAACTGGCACTTCCCCTTTTTGGTTAAATTCTGACTTGTACTCAAGAATGATAACTGGGTTATTATCTCGGATAGAAGACTTGAGCAGTCCTTTCATGTCCGCAGGCGTACCTGGTGCCACAACCTTAAGACCAGGAATATGAGTAAACCAAGACTCTAGAGATTGTGAGTGCTGAGCGGCAGAACCTACCCCATTACCAGCTGCACAACGGACAGTCATTGGCACCTGACCTTTACCACCAAACATATAACGAGTTTTAGCAGCTTGGTTGACGATATTGTCCATGGCAATAACCGAGAAGTCCATGAAGGTCATATCAACGATTGGACGAAGTCCTGTCATGGCTGCTCCTGCTGCTGCTCCAGAGATGGCAGCTTCAGAAATCGGACAGTCACGAACACGTTCTGGGCCAAATTCTTCAAGCATTCCGACAGAAGTACCGAAGTCTCCTCCAAAGACACCGACATCTTCTCCCATCAAGAACACATTTTCATCGCGACGCATTTCCTCAGACATAGCAAGGATAATGGTGTCACGGAAGGACATTGTTTTTGTTTCCATTTTATCTCTTTCTCCTTAGTCTGCGTAAATATCTTCAAATGCTGATTCAAGCGGTGGGAATGGACTTTCCTCTGCAAATTTGACAGAAGCTTCTACTGCTTCCTTGACTTGCGCTTGAATTTCTTCCAATTCTGTAGCACTTGCAATGTTATTTTCAATAAGGTGCTTGCGAAGATTTTCAATTGGGTCTTTTTGTTTCCACAGTTCCACTTCTTCACGGGTACGATATTTACCAGGATCAGATGATGAGTGACCAAGCCAACGATAAGTTACACTTTCAATCAAGACTGGTCCATTGCCACTGCGAACATGATCTACAGCTTTCTTAAATCCTTCATAGACATCGATAACATTGTTACCGTCTTCGATGAACATTCCAGGAATTCCATAAGCGGCGCTACGTTGATGGATATGTTCTACATTGATCATTTTCTTGATATCCGCAGAGATACCGTAACCGTTGTTAATGCAATAGAAAATGACTGGCAGGTTCCAGATAGAAGCCATGTTCACTGCTTCGTGGAAAACACCTTCGTTGGTCGCACCATCTCCAAAGAAGCAGACAACGATTTTTCCAGTATTTTGCATTTGCTGACTAAGGGCTGCACCGACAGCAATCCCCATACCACCACCTACGATACCATTGGCACCAAGGTTACCAGCATCAAGGTCGGCGATATGCATAGAACCACCTTTCCCTTTACAGGTTCCAGTGTATTTACCAAGGATTTCAGCCATCATTCCGTTGAGGTCAATTCCTTTGGCAATAGCTTGTCCGTGACCACGGTGGTTTGAGGTAATTAGATCATCTGGGTTGAGAGCCAACATAGCACCCACGTTAGCTGCCTCTTCACCAACAGAAAAGTGCGTCATTCCTGGCACTTTCCCTTTCTTTACTAATTGCGCAATTTTTAAGTCCATACGACGGATTTCTTCCATCTTACGGAACATCTCTAGCAAAAGATTTTTATCTAAACTTGACATCTTCTTGCCTTTCTAAGTTTCTTCTTACCTTACTATTTTACCGTTTTTGGCAAATACTGTCAAAGTTTTTCTCAAGAAAATTTCACAAATTAAAAAAGAAAACCCCATGAAAACAAGGGATTTTCTTATTAAGAATATTTTTTCACAAACTTTTTAGCGTTTAGATTTTTCTAAAAATTCAAATCTCTTCATAATAACAGTTAAACGCCAACGGTAGAGGGCCCCACTTACAATTAGACTAATAATCAAACCGATCCAGTAAGAATAAGCTCCAAAATCTGTTAGAGAGTCGAATACCATAGCTACTGGGAGTGTCACCCCCCAGTAGCCAACCAAACCAAGGTAAAAAGGAATAACGGTATCCTTATACCCCCGTAAAATTCCCTGGAGCGGTGCCGCAAAGGTATCTGCTAACTGAAAGAAAAGGCTGTAAGTCAAAAAACGCGCTGTCAAATCGATAAATTCTGGGTCGTTACCATAAAGACTGGCCACATTACCCCTAAAAATGTAAAGGAAGGATAAGGTAAAACCTGCAAAAATAAGGGCTGTCCATCTTCCTAAACCAATATAGGTTTTCGCATCATCAAATCGCTTAGCTCCCACTTCATAGGAAACGACAATGGCCATAGCCGATGAAATACTCATAGGAAAGGCGTACATGAGAGTTGAAAAGTTCATAGCCGACTGGTGACTAGCGATAATCAAGGACGAGAACTTAGCCATAATCAAACCAACCACGGAAAAGATAGCTACTTCCGCGAAGACAGTCCCCCCAATAGGCAGACCCAATCGAACTCCTTCCTTGATTTTATCCATATTAAGTGGAATTCGTTTCTTAAGGTGTAAGGCTTTGAGCTTCTCCTGTTTAAATAAAACCAGAACAGAAATTCCCAGCAAGACCCAGTAGGCCAAAGACGTACCTAAACCAGAACCAGCACCTCCCAGTTCTGGAACACCAAAGGCTCCGAAAATCAAGAGGTAGTTAAATCCACTATTGAGAGGAAGTAACAAAAGCATGAGATACATGGACAACTTAGTCAAGCCCAGCGAATCCAGCAAGGAACGAATAACACTAAAGAGCAACAAGGGGATAATCCCGATAGATAAAAACCAAAGATAGCGAACCGCTACTGCCGCCACTGGTGCTTCTAGTCCAAGATGATTCAAGATTAGTGGTGCCAGGAAAATTACCATCCCCAGCAAGACCACAGATAGACCCAAGGCCAGATAAATGAACTGATAAAAATCAGACGCCACTTCTTCCTTTTTGCCTCGACCAAGATGGTGACCAATGATAGGCACCAAGGCTGACACAATTCCTGTTAGGAATGTAAAGAAAGGATTCCAGATACTGGTTGCCATAGACACACCAGCCAAGTCCATGGTATTGTATTGACCAGTCATAGTCGTATCAACAAAGGAGGCAGAATAATTGGCAAATTGATAAATCAGGATAGGGAAAAATATCTTTAAAAATAAGATAAATTTGTCTTTAAAATGATGAGTCTGGTACATATAGGCTCTCTATTCTTTTTGTTTACAGAGCAGACTCCCACCTAGTTTTGATAGACGATTTGTCCCTTACAGATGGTGTATTTAACCTGCCCTTTTAAGGCTTCACCGATAAATGGTGAATTAGTTGCTTTGGAAGCAAAATGGGAGTCCACAAGGCGGTCAGCCTTAGCGTCAAAAATAGTGATATCTGCTGGACCATTCTCAGCCAAGTAACCTGCTTCAAAGTTATAAAGCTTGGCTGGGTTGTATGTCATCTTTCCGAGTAATTCCATCAAGCTCAACTCCCCAGCTTCCACCAAATAAGTCAATCCGAGGGAAAGAGATGTTTCTAAGCCAGTCATGCCAGATGGTGCTTTGGTAATATCCTCGACGTTTTTCTCATCCGCATGGTGAGGCGCGTGGTCAGTTGCGATAACTGTGATGACGCCTGATTTGAGGCCTTCGATAACGGCACGACGGTCTGATTCCAAACGAAGCGGCGGATTCATCTTAGCATTGCTACCTTGTGTCAATAGGAGTGCTTCGGTCTTGGAGAAATGCTGTGGCGCTACTTCTGCTGTGACTTGCGCACCTAGCCCTTGGGCAAACTCCACTACTTTAACACTTTCTTCCTTTGACAAGTGCTGGATGTGAACATGGGCCTTAGTTGCATAGGCAATCATGACATCACGCGCCATCATAGCGTATTCAGCCACCCCAGTCGCACCGCAGATATGGAAATGCTCTTTAGCAATATTTTCATTAAACCCAAGAATACCGTTCAAACCTGGATCTTCCTCATGAAGACTAATAAAAGTATTAAGCTTTTTGGCTTCTTCCATGGCTTCCTTGACAACTTTACTACTTTCAAGTGGGATACCGTCGTCTGAAAAACCAACCGCACCAGCTGCTAAAAGCGCCTTAAAGTCAGTCAAATCTTGCCCATTAAAGTTTTTAGTAATGGTCGCAACCGTCTTAACATTAATCTTTTCCTTAGCAGCTGAATCCAGAACTTCTTTTAAAGTCTCTACATCCGAGATGGTTGGACTGGTATTAGCCATCATGACAACCGTTGTAAAACCACCTGCAGCGGCTGCAAGGGAACCTGTGTGAATGTCTTCCTTGTGGGTCTGACCAGGTTCACGGAAATGAACATGGATATCAACCAAGCCAGGAGCAACTACAAGACCACTAGCATCAATCGTTTCTGCTCCTTCTTCCTTGACCTCAGGCGCAATTTTAATAATTTTCCCATCTTGAACTAAGACATCACACACTTGATCCAAACCAGTCTTAGGATCCATTACACGACCATTTTTGATTAGTAGCATATGCTTTCTCCTTTATTCATAGAAATCAACTTGGGTATCCAACAATTTATCCCCATCATAAACAAACTTGGCTGAAAAGAAGGGTTTATCCTCTAAAAGCCACTTAACAAAGGTATGGTCACCTTCCCAAGTTGGCTTACTCAAAACCTCATCATAGGGAACCCATTCTAGCGTTCCCTCGTTGCAGTCAATCAAGTCACCCTCAAACTCTGTCACCTTAAAAACATAGGTGTACCAGTCTAAATCTGGTGTAAATTCAGGAAAAGTGATAACACCTTTTAGAACTGGCTTGGCTTTGAGTCCTGTTTCTTCAAGGATTTCACGCGCCGCGCATTCCTGAGGTGTCTCTCCTCGCTCTAGCTTACCACCCACACCAATCCATTTCCCTTCATGGACATCATTGGGCTTCTTATTACGATGAAGCATAAGTAGTTCTTTCCCGTTATCAATGTAGCAAATCGTCGCTAACTGAGGCATATTTTCTCCTTATCTAAGCCAATCAATTGGCTCTTGTCCTGTTTCTTTCAAGAATGCATTGGCCTTGGAAAAAGGCTTGGAACCCCAAAATCCTCTATAAACTGACAATGGACTGGGATGGGCTGATTCGATAATCATGTGATGAGGATTGGTAACCAAGGCCTTCTTCTTGCGTGCATAAGCTCCCCAGAGTACAAAAACGACTGGTCTATCTAGATGATTGACCACCTGAATCACAGCATCAGTAAAAGGCTCCCATATCTGACCAGCATGACCATTGGCCTGTCCAGCAGGAACAGTCAAACAAGCATTAAGAAGCAAGACTCCTTGCTCAGCCCAAGACGTCAAATCATGAGATTTCTTAACGCCAATATCATCTGCTAATTCTTTCAAGATATTTTGCAGAGATGGTGGAGCTGGAATAGAATCAGGTACAGAAAAACTCAAGCCTTGCGCTTGACCTGGCCCGTGATAGGGATCTTGCCCTAGAATCACCACCTTAACTTCTTCAAGCGGTGTTGTCAAGAGAGCCTGAAAAACCTTTTCTTTGGGTGGATAAACAGTCCCCTGAGCATAGACCTGCTCCATAAACTGATTGATTTTCCCAAAATAACCCTCAGGTAATTGCGCCTTAATCAAAGCATGCCAAGACGAGTGTTCCATAGCCGACTCCTTCATTTTTACTGCCTCTATTATAGCAAAAAGTGGCTTTCTAAACCACTTTTTACAGTTTATCTAAACAATCTAGCAAGTCTTGATAAGAATGGACTTCGTAAGTCGGCTGGGCTTGTGTGTGATTTTCGAGGTCATGAGGATTATACCAGATAGTGTCAATCCCAGCATTATTGCCACCTTGAATGTCGGCGGTTAGGGAATCTCCAATCATCAGCGTCTTTTCTTTGCTAAACCCTGCAATCTGTTGGCCAATCTTTTCATAAAAGAGAGCATCAGGCTTTTGAGTTTGCAACTGTTCAGAAATAAAGACTTGATTGAAATAAGGTGCTAGACCAGATTGAGCCAAACACCCTGTCTGAATGGCAGTAATGCCATTTGTCGCAGCATATAGATCATAATCTCGATCGATGAGGCTATCTAAGAGTTCATGAGCACCTGAAATCGTTTGTCCCTGTTGCGCGAGATAAAATTGGTAACGCTGGGCTAGAAAACTACCATCTTTCTCCAGTCCAAAGTGAGCAAATAAACGAGAAAAGCGTGTGTTAACCAGCTCTTGTTTACTAATTTTCTTTTGCTCCAAGTCCTTCCAGAGAGCCTTGTTCATGGGAACGTAATAGTCTTTATAAGCCTGAATATCTGCAACCCCTTCTTCTTTTAGAAGTTGAGTTAAAGCCACATCCTCAGCAGCATCAAAATCAAGCAAGGTGTGGTCGAGATCGAAGAGTAGAAATTTGTAGGACAATTTGAGGTTTTCCTTTCTAGAGCGTGCATAGGGTAACTTCATTTAATATTTAATAGCAAAATTATACCATATGAAATAATAAACAGCTGTATATTTTTCAATTATCCAATGCCACAACTAAATTGATACTCTCCTACTGGAATTTATTTTAGATCACTATTATGGAGATGAATTTTAGATGGGAGAGATATACTGACTGATTGATTGTGTAATACAATCAAGTTGTTGCAACTTCAGTATCATGTGCAACAAGTCCCTTAAGTCCATCCATCAAAAGTATAATTTCAGGATCCAGATATATTCCAGAATCATATCTTGTATCTAAGCCATAATGTATGGTGATTAATAACTTCACTATTTGACAATTTGTAACAATACAAATGATTATAAAATTTATTCTAAACTTTCACTGTGCAAAAAAGCCACATTATGTGGCTTTAAATGGAGCGAAAGGGATTCGAACCCTTTAGGCTATTTGTGTTTTATAATTAATTTTAGGGATTTATTTCAAAGGTTACTCACTCCAATAAGCCCGTTTACCACCAGATTTGAAATAGAACTCTTCATTGTATTACCTCTTTCCATTGTAGCGACCGCTATAACAGTTTGAATTAAATTACATAGAAGTGAAATGTCCAAATTAATCCCAAACAAATTAAATACTACCACACACCTCAACAATCCGTTTTTGTAGATTGCTCAAGTCTATGTCCAATGATTATATTATAGCATAAAATAAGATAAAAGAGAATAGTAGAATTTAACACTAATTCGTTTTTGTAGTAAATTTAATTATATTTTTAAGGTTTATGTAGAAATAGACCTTGCTCATTCTTCTAGTATCGTTAATTTCTGACCATATATAGTTTAAGGAGTTAAATCGAGAATCTTAAGTTAATCTTTAATCAATTCTACACTAGATAGTAAAATTTGTATAGCAACACCCATTTTTTCTCTTTCCTCACATCAAAATTAATCCACTCAACACCTTTATAGTATCTAGCTTCATGAAGGGTAAATACTCCTGATTGTCTTGATAGCCTTTGTGATTTCAAATCATAATCACTTTTTACAGTAAAAAGAATTGTATCAAAAGGAGTGTTATTCATATCCAGTACTCAAATAGTGTATTATCAGCATTATCTACACAGAAGACCTCCCTTATCGTGAGGTTCCCATCTTTATAATAAATTGCTGAATTCTAATTTAATCTTATAGGATTTAAAATATAGACAACTTGACGTGCTACTGACAAAGTAGGAACCTAGACTTGTCCCTCCCGTCCACTTATAGACACCTTTGGTAAAGAGTTCGTCATCGCTAAGAACTTCTATCAACTCTAAAACCTCTCTATATGATTGTTCAAGGAGTCTAGTAGCTTCTTCTAAGGAGGTTTTCTGGTGCCTCTTCCAAATAGCGACATTCATTTCTCCATAGGTTTTCCAAGTATAATGTTCAGGGAGAAAAGGTATCTCATGACCTTTTTGATTAGAATGTACCCAAGTTAAAAGTAATTGTTGCCATTCATAAAGATGGATCAGAACATCCCGTAGATTCTTATCTCTTTTCCAGTGAGCTTCCTTTTTATTTTGGTCTTTTGAAAAATCAAAAGGAGTCTGCAACTCTTCTTCACTTAGTTTAGAGATAAAGAGCTTGAGATTTTCATAATTTTCCTTAGAGACTAATACTAGTTCCTCTTTTGTTTTCTGTCTAGGCACAGAGTTCTCCCTTCATATTGCTAGTTACTATGAGAATTTTATCGTGTAATCTTTGTAAAAGATTTAAAGCCACAAATCTCTATAACTTATCCTTTAATTTCTCAACAAAGAGATAGGCTGCTGGACAGGTCAAAGTATTCTTAATCGTCAAATGGTTGATTTGATGGATCTTTTTGCGATCTGTATGGGGAAATTCACGACAGGCCTTTGGACGAACGTCATAGATAGAACAGAGGTTATCTCCTCCTAAAAATGGGCAGGGCATGGATTTGAAAACCTTATCCCCATCTTCATCTACCTGCAGAAACTCTGCTTCAAAAGCAGGTAATTTCATCTTAAAATACTTGGCGATTCGTGTAATATCCGCTTCTTTAAAGTCAGGCCCCAATGTCTTGCAACAGTTAGCGCAGGCAGTGCAATCAATCTCCTCAAAGACTTCTTGGTGAATCTGTTGAGCTATCTTATCTAGATTTTTTGGTGGCTTTTTCTTTAAATTGGCTAAAACTTTTCGATGCTCCTTCTGCTTTTGCAAGGCTAGCTGATGGTAATACTCAATATCAATTTCTTTAGACATGTTTTCTCTCTTATTCTAATTACTTTCCCCTATTATACCATGCCTCTGAACCATTGAAAAGTGGACTTTACAAGACTATACTTTTCCAAAATGCGACAAAAAACCTTGCAACTAGGTTACAAGGTTGATGACATTAATCAAAGTTAACGTATTCTTTTTGAAGTTCAAGTACTTCTTCCATTGTTGAACACTCTGTAAGGGCACGGTTAGCGTACTCTTCCATCTTAGCAGTGTTCAATTTCTTCATCAAGCTACGTGTACGAAGGACAGATGTTGCTGACATAGAGAACTCATCCAAGCCCATTCCGACAAGAAGTGGAACAGCTTTTTGGTCACCAGCCATCTCACCACACATACCAGCCCATTTACCTTCAGCGTGTGCTGCCTTGATAACGTTGTTGATCAAGCGAAGGATTGATGGGTTATATGGTTGGTAAAGGTATGAAACTTGCTCGTTCATACGGTCTGCTGCCATTGTGTACTGGATCAAGTCATTTGTACCAATTGAGAAGAAATCAACTTCTTTTGCAAATTGGTCTGCAAGCATAGCTGCTGCAGGAATTTCAATCATGATACCAACTTGGATGTCATCTGCAACTGCAACTCCTTCAGCAAGAAGGTTTGCTTTTTCTTCATCAAAGACTGCTTTCGCTGCACGGAATTCTTTCAAGAGCGCAACCATTGGAAACATGATACGCAATTGACCATGAACAGAAGCACGAAGGAGGGCACGAATTTGTGTACGGAACATCGCATCTCCAGTTTCAGAAATAGAGATACGAAGGGCACGGAATCCAAGGAATGGGTTCATTTCATGTGGCATATCGAAGTAAGGAAGTTCCTTATCACCACCGATATCCATTGTACGAACAACTACTGGTTTACCATTCATTCCCTCAAGAACAGCCTTGTATGCTTCATACTGCTCATCTTCAGTTGGGAAATCTTGAGAATCCATATACAAGAACTCTGTACGGTAAAGTCCAACAGCTTCAGCACCGTTGTTGTTAACACCTTCAACGTCTTTTGGAGTTCCGATGTTAGCAGCCAACTCGAAGTGTTTACCGTCAGCAGTCACTGTTTGAGCATCTTTCAAAAGTGCCCATTCAGCTTTTTGTTTAGCATAAGCTTCACCAGCTGCTTTAAATTCTGCCGCTTGTTCATCTGTTGGGTTGATAATCACTTCACCAGTGATTCCGTTAACGGCAAGGATATCACCGTCTTTAACGATTTCAGTGATGTTATTTGTTCCCAATACAGCTGCAATTTCAAGTGTACGTGCCATGATAGCTGAGTGGCTTGTACGTCCACCGATGTTTGTTACAAAAGCTTTTACAAAGTTTTTGTCCAATTGGGCTGTATCAGATGGTGTCAAGTCATGCGCGATTACGATTACTTCTTCGTTGATAGAAGCTGGGTTTGGTAATTTTTTACCAAGAAGGTTTGCCAATACACGTTTTGTAACGTCGCGGATATCTGCTGCACGTTCTTGCATATATGGGTTGTCTTCCATGCCTTCAAAGATAGTGATGAACATGTCAGTCACTTCTTTAAGACCTGCTTCTGCATTGACTTTCTTAGCACGGATTGTTTCTTTAATCTGACCAATCAATTCTGGGTCAGAAAGAACCATCAAATGAGCGTCAAAAACCTGAGCCGCTTCCTCACCTAGCGTACCTACAGCTTTCTCGCGGATAAGAGAAAGCTCGTTTTGAGAAGCTTCAAGAGCAACATCCAAACGAGCCTCTTCTGCGTTTGTATCTTCGACTGAAACAGTCTCGAATGACAAATCCGGTTGAACGAGTAGATATGCTTTTGCAACTGCAACACCGTCAGATGCTGCGATTCCTTTAAGCATTTCTGTCATTTTCCTTATGCCAATCCTTCTTTTTCCATTGTTTCTGAGATTGCAGCGATAGCATCATCTGCATCTGCACCTTCAGCTGAGATCGTTACGTCAGCACCTTGGCCAACACCAAGACTCATAACACCCATGATTGATTTAAGGTTAACTGATTTACCTTTGTACTCAAGAGTGATATCTGAAGCAAATTTGCTAGCAGTTTGTACCAACAATGTTGCTGGACGTGCGTGAATACCTGTTTCTGCCACTACGTGGAAATCTTTAGAAGCCATAGTTTGACTCTCCTTTTGTTCTTTCTTTTTTGAGTTATATTTGATAACCCTTACAATTTGGTATTATATCATCTTCTAGGATTTTTTTCAAGTATTTTATGGGATTTATTCGATTTCCTTTTCAGATAACTTGCAGAAAATCTTCTAGTAAACTTGTGAAAACACAGTATATAGTTTCTTTAAAAACGATTTATAGGATAATCATTGCTGTTTTATAAAACAAACACTACATATTGTGTTTTGTGAGCTTGACTAGAAAAATAGACCACTATATTTAGTTTTAAATCATTGACAAAAATTTATTTTCTGATATACTAGGATAGAACTAAATTTTAAAGAGGAGTTACACAATGGTAACCGTTTATTCTAAAAACAACTGTGTCCAATGTAAGATGACCAAGCGTTTCTTAGACAGTAATAATGTTAAGTATAGAGAAATCAATCTTGATGAGCAACCTGAATATATTGATCAGGTTAAAGAGCTTGGCTTTAGTGCTGCTCCGATTATTCAAACACCAACAGAAGTTTTCTCTGGTTTTCAACCAAGTAAACTCAAACAACTTGCTTAAGAATCAAGACAAAAGCTTCTATGTCTATCTTAGAGGCCTTTCTTTTGTAATTAGATAAGGGAAATTTTATGGGATTAAAACATCTTGAAGACGTGACTTACTTCCGTCTCAATAACGAAATCAACCGTCCTGTTAATGGACAAATCATGCTTCATAAAGATAAGGAAGCCTTGGATGCTTTCTTTAAAGAGAATGTAGTTCCAAATACTATGATTTTTGATTCAATCAAAGATAAAATCAACTACCTCATTGAACACAACTACATCGAAACAGCCTTTATCAAGAAATACCGTCCAGAGTTCTTAGAAGAATTGTCGCAATTTATCAAAGAGCAAAACTTCCAATTCAAGTCTTTCATGGCTGCCTATAAATTCTACAATCAATATGCCTTAAAGACAAACGACGGTGAATATTATCTTGAAAGCATGGAAGACCGTGTCTTCTTTAACGCCCTTTATTTCGCTGATGGGAATGAAGCGGTTGCAATCGATATTGCCAATGAAATCATCCACCAACGCTACCAACCAGCTACTCCTTCCTTCTTGAATGCTGGACGTGCTCGTCGTGGGGAGTTGGTATCTTGCTTCCTGATCCAAGTAACGGATGATATGAACTCTATCGGACGTTCTATCAACTCGGCTCTTCAACTTTCACGTATCGGTGGTGGTGTGGGAATTACCCTCAGCAATCTTCGTGAAGCTGGTGCACCTATCAAAGGTTATGAAGGAGCAGCTTCTGGTGTCGTACCAGTCATGAAACTCTTCGAAGACAGTTTCTCTTACTCCAACCAATTAGGTCAACGTCAAGGTGCTGGTGTTGTCTACCTCAACGTCTTCCACCCAGATATCATCGCCTTCCTTTCAACTAAGAAAGAAAACGCCGATGAAAAAGTTCGTGTAAAGACTTTATCACTTGGTGTTGTGGTTCCGGATAAATTTTACGAATTGGCGCGTAAAAATGAAGAAATGTATCTCTTCAGCCCTTACTCTGTAGAAAAAGAATACGGTGTGCCATTCAACTACATTGACATCACTGAAAAATACGATGAATTGGTCGCAAATCCAAACATCCGTAAGACAAAAATCAAGGCGCGTGATTTGGAAACTGAAATTTCTAAATTGCAACAAGAATCTGGTTATCCTTATGTAGTCAACATTGATACGGCTAACCGTGCAAATCCTGTTGATGGAAAGATTATCATGAGTAACTTGTGTTCTGAGATTCTTCAAGTCCAAGAACCAAGCTTGATCAACGATGCGCAAGAATTCCTTCAAATGGGTACTGATGTTTCATGTAACCTCGGTTCAACAAACGTGGTAAACATGATGACTTCACCAGACTTTGGTCGTTCTATCCGTGCTATGGTTCGTGCCCTTACTTTTGTTACAGATAGTTCACATATCGTAGCTGTACCTACGATTGATCATGGAAATAGCCAAGCTCACACCTTTGGTCTTGGTGCCATGGGACTGCACAGCTACCTTGCACAACAACTAATTGAATATGGATCACCTGAGTCTGTTGAGTTTACAAGTATCTACTTTATGCTTATGAACTACTGGACTTTGGTTGAGTCAAACAATATTGCGCGTGAACGTGGTATTACCTTCCATAACTTTGAAAAATCAGACTATGCTAACGGAAGCTACTTCGACAAGTATATAACTGGCAAGTTTGTTCCAAAATCAGACCGTGTTAAAGAACTCTTCAAAGATGTCTTTATTCCGAGTGCTGCTGACTGGGCTGAACTTCGCGACAAGGTTCAAGCAGATGGTCTTTACCACCAAAACCGCCTTGCGGTAGCACCGAATGGTTCTATCAGCTACATCAATGATGTTTCTGCTTCTATCCACCCGATTACGCAACGTATCGAAGAACGTCAAGAAAAGAAAATCGGTAAAATCTATTATCCAGCTGCAGGTTTGTCAACAGAAACCATTCCTTACTACACTTCTGCCTACGACATGGATATGCGTAAAGTCATCGATGTTTACGCCGCTGCAACTGAACACGTAGACCAAGGACTTTCACTCACTCTCTTCATGCGTAGTGACATTCCAAAAGGTCTTTACGAATGGAAGAAAGAAAACAAACAAACAACACGTGACTTGTCTATCCTTCGTAACTATGCCTTTAACAAGGGTATCAAGTCTATCTACTACGTCCGTACCTTTACAGATGACGGTGGAGAAGTCGGTGCTAACCAATGTGAAAGCTGTGTGATTTAGTTTTTAATCAAAGGAATTACTATTTCTCTGTAAGTTTAGTAAGCTAGCATCAAAAGAGAACTTAATCAAACATTTTATAAACTAGCTAAGCACATGTAAAAGTCGGTTCTCCGACTTTTTGTGCGATACACTAAAAGAATTATCATAAAGTAAAAACGATTGTACAACAGCATTATTATATACAGAAAGAGATTTCAAATGGAAACTTACTACAAAGCCATTAACTGGAATGCCATCGAAGATGTCATCGACAAATCAACTTGGGAGAAACTGACGGAGCAATTCTGGCTTGATACACGTATTCCCTTGTCAAATGACTTGGATGACTGGAGAAAGCTATCAAGTGTAGAAAAAGACTTAGTTGGAAAAGTCTTTGGTGGTTTAACCCTTCTCGACACTATGCAATCTGAAACAGGGGTTCAAGCCCTTCGCGCAGACATCCGTACACCACATGAGGAAGCTGTTTTTAACAACATCCAATTTATGGAATCTGTCCACGCAAAATCTTACTCATCAATCTTTTCTACCTTAAATACCAAGGCTGAGATTGAAGAAATTTTCGAATGGACCAATACCAATCCTTACCTACAAAAAAAGGCTGAGATTGTCAACGAAATCTACCTAAACGGTAACCCACTTGAAAAGAAAGTAGCCAGCGTTTTCCTTGAAACCTTCCTCTTCTACTCTGGTTTCTTCACTCCCCTCTACTACCTTGGTAATAACAAACTAGCCAACGTTGCGGAAATCATCAAACTGATTATTCGTGATGAATCTGTTCACGGAACCTACATTGGTTACAAATTCCAACTTGGTTTCAATGAATTGCCTGAAGAAGAGCAAGAAAAACTCAAAGAATGGATGTACGATCTGCTCTATACTCTTTACGAGAATGAAGAAGGCTATACAGAAAGCCTCTATGACGGTGTTGGTTGGACGGAAGAAGTCAAAACCTTCCTTCGCTACAATGCTAACAAGGCGCTCATGAACCTGGGACAAGATCCACTCTTCCCAGACTCAGCTGATGATGTCAACCCAATCGTTATGAACGGTATTTCAACAGGAACTTCCAACCACGACTTCTTCTCTCAAGTCGGAAATGGTTACCTCCTTGGTGAAGTTGAAGCCATGCAAGACGATGACTACAACTACGGTTTGGACTAACTCAATTATTCCCGAACTGATAACGAATATCATGGTTTGTTTAAAACAACCATGGTATTTTTGTTTTTGTTTTCTTTTGTTTTTTAAATTGATTGATTGAACACTTTATGATAAAATAGTAATAGAAATAGAGGTGATAACGATGCTAAAGCAGGAAAAACTAGATAATATTCTAGAAACGGTAAATACAAAGGGAACTATTACTGTAAAAGAAATCATGACTCGCTTGGATGTATCAGATATGACTGCTAGACGCTACTTGCAAGAGTTAGCTGATAAAGATTTACTTGTTCGGGTTCACGGTGGAGCTGAAAAAATTCGCACAGGTTCCATTTTAAATAATGAACGTTCCAATACTGAAAAACAAAGCTTACAGATTGCAGAAAAACAAGAAATCAGCCGTTTTGCAGGCCATTTAATTGATGAAGGAGAAACCATTTTTATAGGTCCAGGTACAACCTTGGAATCTTTTGCCCGTGAACTTCCAATCGATAATATTCGTGTTGTAACAAACAGTTTACCAGTCTTTCTCATCTTAAACGAACGAAAACTAACAGATTTGATTTTAATCGGTGGAAACTACCGCTCTATCACCGGAGCATTTGTGGGAACACTAACCTTGCAAAACTTGGCCAATTTACAATTTTCTAAAGCTTTTGTTAGCTGCAATGGTATTCAGGACAATGCGATTGCGACCTTTAGTGAAGAGGAAGGCGAATCTCAACGCATCGCCCTCAATAATTCCAATAAAAAATACTTACTAGCTGACAATAGTAAGTTCAATAAGTTTGATTTTTACACCTTCTACAATATCTCAGATATTGATACCATCGTTTCAGATTCTAAACTGAGCAAAGAAACCTTCGAACAACTTTCAAAACAAACAAAAATTATTCTTTCTAAATCATAAAACTGAGAATCGATAAAAAATAAAATGCGTCATATCAAGAAAATAAGAATCTTGATATGACGCATTTTTTGATGAAGATTTTTACAAAGAGTTTCCTAGATTCTTTATGATTGTTGAAACGGCATAAAATCTGAATCAAAGGAGATATTATCCCGTTCTTCAGGACTGATAAAATTTAAAAAGATATTTTTAAATTCTTCTAGCTCATAGTCTGAATGGCAAATCCATTCTTTACCGGTAGAGACATACCATTTCCCAAGTTTTTTCAGCTCCTCATTAGTCAAACAAGGTATTTGAGAACATTTATCAAAATTGATAATATAAACTTTTTCATAAATAGATTGGATAAAATCTTTGAACATCTTTTTGTCTCACTAGAATTCTATATCTAATTACTCATTCTACTACTCAATCACTTGAGTTTCTGCTACTTTCTTGTACCAGTGAGCTGATTTCTTAGGATAACGTTCTTGCGTTTCAAAGTCTACATAGAAGAGACCGTAACGTTTTTCATAACCGTTTGACCATGAGAAGACATCCATTAATGACCAAATGAAGTAACCTTTTACATTAGCTCCATCTGCAATCGCATCAGACAAAACTTCCAAGTGTTGCTTCACGTAATCAATACGACCATCATCGTAAACAGTGTTATCAACAAACTCATCTTTATATCCAAGACCATTTTCAGTGATGTAAATCTTCTTGTAGTTAGGATAATCTTTCTTCACGCGCATGATTTGGTCATACAAACCTTGAGGGTAGATAATCCAATCCCAATCAGTACGTGGTACATAGTCAGGAGCTACACGACGACCAACACCTTTGATTTGATATTTAGAGCTTCCTTTCTCACCCTTACCATTATGGATAATTTCAGTTTCTCCATCAAATGCTTCCATCCAGTCACTCATATAGTAGTTGATTCCTAGGAAATCATTCAAGTCTTTTGCGGCTTCTAATACTTCGAAATCTTCTTCACGAAGATCTAAGCTACCACCATTGACTGATAAGATATGGTTGACACCTTCCATCGTTTCAGCTGAATAGCGACCTAGATAAGTTGCATCCAATATAAATTTATTGTGAATAATATCTTCCAACTCAGCTGCACGAACATCTGCTGGATTTTTAGGATCTAAAGGATACTTGGTTGGCAGTGCGTGAACAACACCAATTTCGCCTTTATAACCTTTATCTTTATATAGCTTGACTGCACGCGCATGAGAAACCATCATATTGTGGTGCGATTGGAAAACTTTGGCAAGGTCGTACTGAATACCTGGAGGGAATTTCCCAACCAAGTATTGACCATCACCGATTGGTCCGATTTCATTGAAGGTTGTCCAATAGTTTACTTCTGGAAATTCTTCAAAACAGAAGGCAGCGTAATCTACAAAGTGTTCGATATTTTCACGGTTTAAGAAGTCGCTATTTGAGTGGAGAGCTTCTGGCGTGTCAAAATGATGAAGAGTTACAAAAGGCTCAACATGACGTTTGTGACATTCTGCAAATAAATTATGATAAAACTCAACACCTTTCTGATTTACTTGACCGTAACCAGTTGGGAAAATACGTGACCAGGCAATAGAAATTCGAATGCCATTGACACCATACTCTTCTGCTAGCTTGAGGTCAACTGGATATCGATTGTAAAAATCACTAGCTGGTTCTGCAGTGTACCAATAGTTATCTTCAAGATATTTATCCCACGCTACTGGTCCTTTTCCATCAGTATGTGTAGCACCTTCTGCTTGATAAGCAGCTGTTGCGCCACCAAAAATAAAGTCTTTTGGTAATGTTTTTGTCATTTTTTCACCTATTTCTTGATTTAAATAAAGTAAAAGTGAGAGGAGTCAGTGAGCCATCCTTCTCCATCTCACTTCTTGTACCAAGTCACCAAATTGTGACATGAGAAGGTAAAAACGATATCTTTTTACCTTCGAATTAACAAGGCGATTAGGAAATTCTCCATAGCGATTTCCGTAACGAGAGGAAACTATTTCAGAGTCCCTAGCCTTAATCGAATTGTGACATGAGGAAGTAAAAACGATGTCTTTTTACCGACGAATTAATAAGGCGATTAGGAAATTCAACATAGCGATTTCCGTAACGAGAGGAGACTATTTCAGAGTCCCTATCGTTAATCAAATTGCGCTTGTACAAATGCTAGAGCACCTTTTCCATCACGAGTTAATTTGATGTATTGAGCGCCTTCTGTTTTCGCAAGTTTAATACCGAGCTTATCTGTTTCTGCTTTCATGTCTTCAAAGTTTGAAGCAACTTGAGGGGCAAGGATAACTAGATCAAACTCTGGTAACATTTCACGGTGAGCACCATAGCCACCTGCTGCTGCTTTCACAGGGACATTGTATTCTGCAGCTGCCTTGTTCAAAGCATTTGCAAGAAGTCCACTTGTACCTCCACCTGCACAGAGAACGAGGACATTTGTTTCTTCAGTGATGGTATTTTGTGTTGCTTCTACACCCGCTTTTTCAAGAATAGCATCTGCTTTTGCAGTGTTGAAGTTGGCAGCAACTTTGTCTTTCAATTCATCATTAGACTTACCTGAACGCTCTTCTTCGAGAATTTGTTCATCATATACTTTAAGGAATGGATAGTAAATGATTACGTCAACCACGATTAGAAGGGCAGCAAGAATGAATGATAGAACTTGGAAGTTAGTTCCAAGAACTAGACCTAGTGGAGCTGGAGTTGTCCATGGTAGATTAGCAGTGAATGAGTTCATTTCAAGTGTTTCAATAAAGAATTTAAAGATCCATACGTTTACGATTGGAGCAAAGATAAATGGAATGAAGAAGATTGGGTTCAATACAAGTGGTGCACCAAACAAGATTGGTTCATTTACACCGAAGAAGGTAGGAACTACTGAGGCACGTCCGATTGCACGGTTACGTTTTGATTTCGTTAACCACATGAACATGAATGGAACAACCAGTGTCGCACCAGTACCACCCATGGTAACGATAAACATTTGTGTACCAGAAGTAAGAATCTTGTCAGCGTGCATCCCTTGTTGGAGAAGGTTCAAGTTGACTTCGGCATTGGCATAGGTAATAGCTGCGATAGCTGGTTCAACGATAGATGGACCATGAATCCCAACAAACCAGAAGAAGGCAAAAGCACCAAAGATAATGGTAATACCAAGATAGCCATCAGCTGCAGAGAATAACGGTGCAAAGAATTTACCGATTGATTCAGCTACGCTTGCACCCACAAAATGACGAGCTAGTAAATCAAGAGCATAAAGTGAAACAACTGAGAGAGTGAATGGAATCACATCTTTAAAGACTTGTGAGATATTTGGTGGAACTTCGTCAGGCATACGAATAGTGACATTGTTCTTAACACAAACCTTATAGATGGCTACAGTAACAAAGGCAGCAAGGAAGGCTGAAAGCAAACCTTTTGTCCCCAAGAATCCAGTAGCTAGACCATTTTCGATAGGGTCAGCTGCCAACATCAACAAACCAACAATTGCTGCCAACAATGTTGACATATAGTTGATTTGATTTGTTTTCTCCATGCTACGGTTAACTGAGTCCGTCAATGACTTGGCAGTTGTACCAGCTACTAAGAGAGCCAGAATTCCCATTGAATAGCTGTAAGGTTTCATCAGAAAAGCTACAACTTCATCAGACCATTTAAAGCCCCATGAGTTTGGTACAAAAGCAATCAAGATAAAGATACTTGAGAAGAGAATAACAGGCATACCTGCAATAAAACCATCACGAATAGCACGAAGATAGATATTACGAGATAGTTTCTCAAAGAAAGGCTTTCCTTTCTCAATAAATGCAATGAGTTTATTCATTATTTAACTCCTCTCTTGTAGAGTTCGATTAAGTGGTGCATCAAATCTTTTAACAAGATGGTTGTCATCAAGTGGTCTTGGCCATGCATCATGGTCACACTATAAGCTAAGTCTTCACCAGAAGCTTCCTTAGTCAATAGACTTGTTTGAGCGTGATGAGCCTCTGCAATACAGCTACCAGCTTCCTCTACCAGAGCGTCCGCTTTTTCAAAATCACCAGCTTCAGCAGCCTTCAAGGCTTCCAATAGTTTTGAACGAGCATCGCCAGCATAGGCTACGATTTCAAAACCTAACAATGTTACTTCTTCTCTATTCATGATAGAATTCTCCTTATGTATTTTTAATTAAATTTTTATGACAATAAACGTTGGATATGTAGAACTAGATAAACTCGTTCACTTTTATACAAATCAAGACCCGTATGTTGCGTAATTACATCGTAAATCTTGGAGCCAACTTCGAATGCTTTTGGATAAGATTGTTTGATATGGTCTTCCATATCTAGAAGTGATTGATTATCATCTCTGGATCTATCCAAATAATCCAAGAAATAATTCAAATGAATCATAAAGCGATCATAGAAATGGTTATTCTCTTTAGTTCTTTGAATTGCATAACCCTTTAGCACTTCCTCAACATTTCTGAGAATTTCTTTCCTTTTATCAATCGATTCAACCATTTGGACTTCATTCTCACCCTCAGCATTGATGAAATGATAAGCAATCCGAATAATTTCGTCCTCAGGAAAATGATCTGCTAGCTTCTGACGATAAATTTCAAAAGCCTCACTTGCAATTCGAAAAGCGACAGGATACTTGGTAGAAATATCTGGCAGATTACTATCCTTGTACCTTCCTTGTGTTAGAGCTTGGTAAGAACAGTAAATATGATCTGTCAAGGTTACATAGAGATACTCTTGAATCGGATAGTGATATTTCTTGGAAAGCTTATCAATAATCTCATAGGTCACTGTGATAAAATCAAGCGGAACATCTTTGAGGAGAGCCATAAAGTTTTCTCTGGACTCTTCGGTCTTCATCCGAAAGATTTTCTCAACCTGATGTTCAGCAATCAAATCCCCCTTCTTCTTTCCGAATGCAATCCCCTTACCAATTACAATCACCTCTTCTCCTTTATAATTTCTGACAAGTGAAACATTGTGATTCATTGGATTTAGAATTCGATACATGTCAACCTCCTTTTATATTTTAAAGGTATATGAGTATAAAAAATGACCACAAATGAACTAGAAAATCATCCGATTTCTAATCCACCTGTGATCATGCCTAATATTACTTAGTAACACTCACCTTGTATTAACTTGTGATTTAAGTATAGCACAAGTAAGTTATGTTGTAAACCCTTACATGTAACTTTTTTAAAATTTTTTTTAGATTCATGTTCCTAACCTAGGAGGACTTTCTTACACGCGTTCTTTCCATGAAGTTGCTGTTGTTTGAAGAACTTTGTTCAATTCGTCAATGTTTTCAAATCCAGTTGTGCGAAGCCATTCACGTGCTGCTGCTTCACCATCTTTGATGTAAGCTTCAACTGATCCAGCCCATGTAGCACGGCCACAAAGAACTCCGTTAAAGTTTGCACCTGACTCATGGGCAAAGACAAGAGTATCTTGGAAGAGTTTAGCTGATACACCAGCACTCAAGTAGATGTATGGCAAGTTAGTTGCTTCATCTTGTGCTTTGAAGAAGGCTGCTGCTTCTTCACGTGTATAAACTACTTCACCTTCAGCGAAGCCTTCAACATATTTAATGTTAACAGGAACTTCTACTTTCAAGACATCAATGTTAAAGCGCGGGTCTGAGAAGACTTTCATAGCGCCGATAACTTTGTGTGGTTTTACTTTCGCATATTCTACAGAACCAGCGTCAGCAATTTTTTCATCATAAGCAAGGATTTCAAGGAAGAATGGGATATCTTCAGCCACACACTCAGAACCGATGCGTTCGATATAAGCTTGTTTTTCTTGGTTAAGTTCGTCTGAGCTATCTACGTCATAGTAAAGCAAGAATTTAACTGCATCTGCACCTTCTTCTTTAATACGTTTTGCAGACCAAACATCCAAGCAGTCTGGCAAGCGTTTTGTGCTTGTTGTGTCATAACCTGTTTTTTCATAAGCAAGGAGAAGACCAGCTTTTTCATCAAGAGCTTTAGTTGCTGGAAGTCCATACTCAGGGTCAAGAAGCATAGATGAAGCGTATTTAGTCAATTCATCTGCTACCAAAACTTTAAGTTCTTCCATTTGAGCCACAGTTGGTTCTTCTGATTGGTGTTGAGCCATGAGGCGTTTCAAAGCACCACGTTGGTCAAATGCAAGAGCTGAGATGATACCATTTTCATCAGAAAGTTTTTCTAAGCGTGCACGTTTTTGTTCTGTTAAAGCCATTTTATACCTCTTTTACTATTAATTGATCATATAGAGCTTGATAGTTGGCCATGTTGACATGACCAGTCATTTTTTCTTGAGCATTGAGCATACCAAGGACATTTGCCTTGATGAGTAATTCTGCATCCGATTCTTTATGAAGAAGTCCTGAAGAAATTCCTGCTACAGTAGAATCTCCAGATCCAACAGGATTTACCACCTGAATTCTAGGAATATCTACCTTGTAGAAAGTATCACCATGTTTGGCAAAAGCACCATTGGCACCAAGTGAAACGATAATCCATTCAATACCTGCAAACAAAGGTTCTTGAAGTACTTCTTTTAATTCATCCAAATCCTCAGAAACTTCTCTTCCAAGAAGCTGAGACAATTCCTCATTATTTGGTTTGATGACTGTCGATTTATGTGGTGATTCAAGAACCGCCTGAAGAGCCGCACCAGAGCAGTCCAAAACAACAGGTTTGCCAGCTTGATTAGCAAGTTCTACCAAGCTCGCATAGTAATCAACTGGAAGACCAGCTGGCAGACTACCTGAGATAGCTACTACTTCAACTGACTCTAGGAGATTTTTGAAATGTTCCAAAAAGTCTTGACCTTCCTGTTCCAATACTTCAGGACCTTTTTCAAGAACTTCTGTTTGGTTATCACCGTGGAGAATAGCAATACAGTTACGAGTTTCTCCCTGAATTGAGAAGAAATCTTTCTTTACTTGATCATCGATATGTTCAACCAAAAACTCACCAAGTTTGCCACCCACTAAACCAGTAGCAAGAACAGAATCCCCAAATTCTGAGAGTACTCGGGTAACATTAAGTCCCTTACCACCAGCCGTTTTGGTTACATCCACCACACGATTGACAGTATCAATCTTCAACTCATCCAAGGGATAGGAAATATCAATGGATGGGTTCATTGTGACTGTTAAAATCATAGGTCACCTCTTAGTCGTGGTATTCTCCGCGATCCCATTTTTCAAGGAATTCAGTGAAGAAGTTTGCATCTGTTTGTTGAGCATTGTGACTTTCAAGGTGTTCAATTTTCGCAATCAATTTCTTGTTTTCTTCAGATGGTTTGTATTCAGCATGGATGAAAGCTTCGATGATATCACACATAAGCAATTCACCAGTAATCTTACCACCAAAACCGATAACATTGGCGTTCAATTGTTCTTTAGCATAAAGGGCTGTTGTCATATCACGAACCAAGGCAGAACGGACACCTGGAACTTTATTTACAGCGTTGTTGATACCAACACCAGTACCACAGATACATACCCCAAGATCAGCTTGACCGCTAGTTACAGCTTCCCCTACTTTTTTACCAAAGATTGGGTAGTGAGTACGTGTATGGTCATATGTACCAAAGTCAATGACTTCATATCCTTTTGATTTCAAAAATTCTGAAACCGCCATTTTTTCATCTGTTACGATGTGGTCACATCCAATTGCAATTCTCATTAGTTATTCCCTCCGATTAATTATATAAATCTAATATCATTTATCCCTACTCAAAAAAAATCAAGATTAGCTTAGGAAGCGAGCTGCAAGCATAACTGAGGTTAGCTAAAGTGAGCTGACAACAGATTATCTTGATTTTTGAAGAGTATTAGCACATTTTGTTCAACATATCGACCCTAATTTGGTGACGTCCACCATCGTATTTACCGTTAACAAATCCTTTAGCGATGTTTTTAGCCAATTCATCACCAACAAGTTGTGCACCCATAGTGATCATACGTGAGTTGTTGTGGCCACGAGTCATATAAGCTGAACGTTCGTCAGATACTTCTGCAGCAACCATTCCTTTGATCTTAGTGGCAACCATAAATGGACCAGCTCCATAAGCATCAATCACGATACCAAGGTTTTGTTCTTCTTTGTTTACTTCTGCAGCAACAGCAAGAGTCACATCAACAAAGTCTTGACCTTCAGCTGTAACATCCACAACGTGGAAGTTTTCTTTTTCCAAGAAGTCTTTCACAACTTCTTTCAATCTCAAACCTGCAGCATCTGCACCGATAACAATAGACATATTGTATACTCCTTTTTATTTTTCTAGGCTAGTAAAACCTTTTATAGTTAGCAGTTTACCTACAAAAGCTTTCTAGCAGTTTATTGACAAATTGGATTGAATGAGATGAATGACACCTTATTCAAGTTTAGGAAACCAGTTCCCTAGAAATAATCTTTCTCCATGCAAGAGAATATAACAATTGATTATTTGTTTGTTACAAACATCATTTGTTGCTTACAAACATAATATACTCCTATTTCCTGAAAAAGTCAACAGTTAATGTTTGTTTTTGTGTTTTTTTAACTAAAAAATTTCGATATCAAAACCAATTTGATCTACTTGACCAGGTTCTAGGAGACGAACATTCTTCTTATCTTCTAGATGATCTCCTTCTTCAAGGGATGTTGACAAGCCAGACCATGGTTCAAAGGCAATGAAAGGGCCCTTATTCAAAGTTGACCAGATGATGAGGTTTGGAAACTCTGCAAAGTGCACTTTTAATCCTTTATCATGTTGACGAGAACGAAGGGCAATTGTTCTAGATTGCAATTCATCTAAGGTGACTGCATCTGTGCTGAAAAGATCATAACTAAGATCTAATTCCTTTTGCCCCTCTAGCCATGGACTTCTATCTTGAAAATCAAGCATACCCGTTTCTGGGAAAGGACGTGGAACAGAGCAAGTTTCTTCTTTCTCAAACTCTAAATAGTAATCTTCATAGACCTCATCGTCCAGTAGAGGACAATTAAATCCTGGATGGCCACCAATAAAGTAAGGCATGACCTTGCTAGTTTCTTTATTAAATATTTTGTATTGAGTTCGTACTGTCTTGCCAGTAAGGATATAAGTGATTTCTAAGCGGAAATGATAAGGATAGTTTTGATAGCTATTCTCATCGTCTTCAATTGCAAAAGTTACACTCTTGTCTGTCTGTTCAACTAATTCAAATTCTTTCTTACGAACCAAACCATGACGAGGAATCTTTCCTTTGCTTTCTTGCCCCTTCTCATCTATATAAACGGCTGTATCCTCTCTCAATGAACCACAAATGGGGAAGAGAACAGGAGCTTGTCCACTCCAATAAGTGGCATCCCCTTGCCACAAATACTCAAGTCCCTCAGCATCTTTTATAGAAGAAAGAGCCCCACCAAAACTGTTAAATTGAACTCTTAATTGTTCTGATTTTAATTCAATTACCATTATTTTCTCCGATTTCTTGATAGTTTATAAAAAACTAGGCTGTCACTCCTAAATGGTATGACAACCTAGTCTCAACAATTTACACTCTTCGAAAATCCAATTCAAACTTCGTCAGCGTCGCTTTGCCGTACTATAGTACAGCCTACAGCTAGCTTCCTAGTTTGCTCTTTGATTTTCATTGAGTTTACATTTTATAGGAGCGCATTATTTTGCTTTCGCTGCGTACTCTTCGTTACGTTTGATCATTTGTTTTCTGTACCAAGCAAAGATACCGATATAGAATACAAGGAAGACTACTGCACCAAGGATTGCTTTGATATCACCAGTTGTAGTGTTACCAATTGTCCAACCAAGAAGTTTTTCGATTGGTCCTTCAAGAGTTGAGTGAGTAATCAATTGAGTTTGGCTCACACCTGCTGGGAAGGCACCTACACCTTTAGCAAGCTCTGTCGCGAATGGTGCAATAAGTGTACCTGAAAGAAGGAAGAGTGGCAACAAGAGAGTTCCGAAGATAATCATACGGAGCAATTTACCACGAGTTACAACCAAGAGAGCTGGAGTAACACCCATAGCGATGATACCTGCAAGTGGCAAGATACCATTTCCGACTTTTGAAAGAAGCACAGCTTCAATCAACATGATTGGTGCAAGTACGTTGGCACAAGCCCAGATTTCAGCACGACCAGCAATGAAAGGCCAGTCAAGACCGATGTTAAATTTACGTCCTTGAAGACGTTTAGTGGCAACGTTTGTAATACCTTGTGAAAGTGGTTCTACGGCAGCGATGAACCATGAACCGATAAGTGAGAAGAGTTCCAAAGATACACCAGCTGTCAAACCAAGAGACAACCATCCTTTGATAACAAGACGCCATTTATCTGCATCTGCAACACCTTCAATTGGATGTGGAGTTCCCATAATACCGATAACAATACCAAGAATGAAACCGATAAAGAATTTAGAACCCCAGAAACCGATTTTCTTGTTCAATTTTGCAGCGTCAAAGTCATATTTATCAAGACCTGGGAAGAATTTTTCGAAAATCTTATCCAAAACCATGATAACTGGGTTCATCATGTAGTTCATGTGAGTTGATGTCATTGGTGATGAACTTGGAGCGTTAAGAAGGTCATCAAATGTAGGTTTCATCAAGTCAGAGTTGATAATTTTCAACACACCAACAAGGACGATAGCTGCTGTAGCAATAAAGAGTGAAACCCCTTGGCTCACACCATTGTTGTCAGCATACCATTTAATTAAAAGACCTGTGATAGACAAGTGCCAGATATCAAAGATATCAACGTCAAGTGTATCAGTTTTCTTCATAGCAAGCATCACTACGTTGACAATCAACATGATGAGCAAGAAGTAAAGTGTCCAAGCAGATCCCCAAGTGATTGTAGCAAGTGGTGCCCAACCAACGTCAGTGATACTCAATTGGATACCAGTGTTTTCAACGAATTTTGCAAGTGATGCTGAGAAAGCACCATTTAGCATACCGATGATGGCACCGATACCTGTAAGAGCGATAGCAAGTTTAATACCACCTTCTAGCGCTTTGGAGAATTTCACTCCAAAAAGTAAAGCCAATACTGTCAAAATGATTAACATGATGACAGGTCCACCCATTTCTAAGATGGGATTGAAAACCTTTCCGATTAGGTCAAAGATTGCATCCATAACAGTTCCTCCCTTTTTTATGTTATATGAATGTTAACAAATTAAAATTAGCTTAACCCGTGTTCTTTAATGGCTGCTTCAATATTGTCAAACACTGGGGCACTCATAGCTGGGATACGGAATAAGATTGGTCCAGCTTCGATAACTGGAATACCTGGGTCAAAACCAAGATCTGTTGCAGCAATTGGTGTGAAGATGTCATAACCTTTGATAAGGTCTTCATTAACGTCTTTGACCATTACTGCATCACAGTGAACATCAAAACCGCGGTTTGAAAGTTCTTCTTCAAGAGCACTTTTAATTTGATGGCTTGAGTTAACACCTGCACCGCAGGCAGCAAGAATTTTAATCATATGGATTTCCTCCGATTTAATATTTAATAGACAAGATTAAGCAGTTGCTTCAGCTATATAAGCATAGAGAACTTCTGGTTCTGAAATTTTTGATAGGTCTTCAAGATGACCATTTCCAGTAAAGAAGTCCATCAACTGAGCAAGAATGTTAGTTTGACTTGAGCTTGAATTGTTAATAATAAAGAAGAGCAAGGATACTTCTACTTCCTTATCTGGTGCAATCATATTATGGAAAGTCACTGGTTTTTCTAATCGAACCACCACAACTTTTTCAGCTAGATTATGGACAATATCTGTATGAGGAATAGCCACATTCGGCAAATCTTTACCTAAAAATTCCATATCTAAACCAGTTGGAAATGACTTTTCACGCGTGATCAAGGCTTCACGATAGGTTGGAGTTACGATTTCTCGTTCTTCCAATAAAGTTGCAACCTGATCAAAGAGTTGTTCTTGATTATCCGCTTCTAAGCAAAACACAAGGTTTTTGTCAAAGAAATGATCTAATCCCATAAGGTTTTCCCTTCTTTCCATTAACTTTATGCTATAAGTATAACACTATATGAAATCGTTGTCAATATTTTTCTGTTGCTTTTTGTCTCTTTTTTTATATTTTTGTTGCTTTTGTAGTTTATTGTATAAAAACAAACACACAAACAAACATTTCAAACATTTTTTGTTTTAGAAACTAAAAAAGCAGACCATTAAAGCCTGCTTTACGATTGATTCTGATATAAATTTCCTGTAAACAAGGAAAAGTAACTATGACAAGTTATTCTTCATCCATACTCAAGACACTGAGGAAGGCTTCTTGTGGTACTTCTACTGATCCAATAGCTTTCATGCGCTTCTTACCAGCTTTTTGTTTTTCCAGTAGCTTACGCTTACGAGAAACGTCACCACCATAACATTTAGCAAGTACGTTCTTACGAAGGGCTTTGATATCAGTACGAGCCACAATCTTGTGTCCAATTGCTGCTTGGATAGGAACCTCAAATTGTTGACGAGGAATAATTTTCTTAAGTTTATCAACGATGAGTTTTCCACGTTCGTAGGCAAAGTCCTTGTGAACGATAAAGCTGAGGGCATCCACCTTGTCTCCATTGAGAAGAATATCCATTTTCACAAGCTTAGATGGGCGGTATTCTGACAATTCATAGTCAAAGCTTGCATAACCACGAGTTGAAGACTTGAGCTTATCAAAGAAATCAAAGACGATTTCAGCAAGTGGAATTTGATAGATAACATTGACACGGTTATCATCGATATAATCCATCGTCACAAAATCCCCACGCTTGCGCTGAGCTAGCTCCATCACTGCTCCAACAAACTCTTGCGGTACCATGATTTGCGCTTTAACATATGGTTCTTCAATGGTCGCAATCTTAGTTGGGTCTGGGAACTCAGACGGGTTCGACACATCCATAGACTCACCGTCTGTCAAATTAACCTTATAGATAACAGACGGAGCTGTCATGATGAGGTCGATGTTGAACTCACGCTCTAAACGTTCTTGGATAACATCCATATGGAGAAGTCCAAGGAAACCACAACGGAAACCAAATCCAAGTGCCTGAGATGTTTCTGGTTCAAACTGAAGACTAGCATCATTCAGTTGCAATTTTTCAAGGGCTTCACGCAGATCATTATACTTGTTTGATTCGATTGGGTAGAGACCCGCGAAGACCATAGGATTCATCTGCTTGTAACCATGTAATGGCTCTGCCGCAGGATTGGCTGCCAAGGTAACAGTATCACCCACACGAGTGTCCTGAACCGTCTTGATAGAAGCCGCAATATAACCAACGTCACCAGTCGCAAGGAAATCACGACCAACTGCTTTCGGTGTAAAGATACCGACTTCGGTCACATCAAAGGTCTTACCATTGCTCATAAGTTGAATCTTATCGCCAGGTTTGACCACCCCATCCATGACACGCACTTGGAGGATAACCCCACGGTAAGCATCGTAAACAGAGTCGAAAATCAAGGCCTTAAGTGGCGCCGTCACATCACCTGTTGGGGCTGGTACTTTTTCCACGATTTGCTCGAGAATTTCTTCGATACCAATACCAGCCTTGGCAGATGCTAAGACTGCTTCACTAGCATCCAAACCAATGACATCTTCAATCTCTGTACGCACGCGCTCAGGGTCTGCTGCTGGCAGGTCAATTTTATTAATGACTGGCATGATTTCCAAATCATTGTCCAAGGCCAGATAAACGTTGGCAAGGGTTTGGGCCTCAATCCCTTGGGCAGCATCAACCACCAAAATCGCACCTTCACAGGCAGCGAGTGAACGTGAAACTTCATAGGTAAAGTCCACGTGCCCCGGCGTATCAATCAAGTGGAAAATATAAGTTTCCCCATCTTTTGCCGTGTAATTCAGCTCAATGGCATTCAACTTAATAGTAATTCCACGTTCCCGCTCTAGATCCATGCTATCCAAAAGCTGAGCTTGCATTTCACGGCTTGAAACGGTCTCTGTCTTTTCCAAAATGCGGTCTGCTAAAGTCGACTTTCCGTGGTCAATATGGGCGATAATAGAGAAGTTACGGATCTTCTCCTGTCGTTTTTTCAATTCTTCTAAGTTCATGATTCTCTTCCTTTCAGGGTATCTATTTATTATAAATTGTTTTTGACATTTTGACAAGACCATACCCTGCTAGGAGTACTAATCTTCAGCGACAAAGCCGTCATTTTCGATAAAGTGGTGTTCTGTCATTCCTTGGTCTGTAAAGACAATTCCATGAAGGACACCACCATAAACAGCTCCTCCATCCATTCCAATCTTATCGTCTTCTGTAGTCCAAAGTTCAGCTGTACCACGCTCTTTCTTTAACAAACCATAGACCGGTGTATGACCAAAAACAATAGTTTTTCCAGTATGATTTTCGGCTTCGTGGAATGGTTTTCTAAGCCATACTTTCTTGTAATCTGTGGTTTCATGCCAGTCGTCTAAGGTCAAATCAATACCTGCGTGAACAAAAATATACTTGTCTGTCTCTACCACAAACGGCATTTGACGAATAAATTCGACCAAGTCTGCTGCTTCAGTAGCAACACGCTTGGCATCCTCAACTCCATCAACTGGTGCATCCAAGGGACGACCTAGGATAGAGTTAATGGTTGTATCTCCACCATTGCGACGATAGTGGTCATAGCTTTCTTCTGGGTCATCGAGCCAAGTCAGAAACATATACTCGTGATTTCCTGACAAACAGATCGCCCCTTGATTGTCCACTAAGTCCTTAACCATCTCTAAAACACGGCGACTATCTTCACCACGGTCAATCAAGTCCCCTAGAAAGAGCAACTGAGTCTGACCATCCCATGTTTTGAGAAGATCTTCCAGCATCCCAGCTTTTCCGTGAACATCTCCAATTACATAATAGTCTGTCATCTTACTTCTCCCTGTTTCTCAACAATTCTCTGGCTTGCGATAGGGCAGCTTCTGTCACATCATCACCTGCCAACATCTTGGCAACTTCTTCCACTCGCTCTTCAACCGTCAAGAGACGAACAGTCGAAACTGTTGAATGGTCATTGCTAATCTTCTCAATAAAGAATTGATAATCTGCAATCGCAATCACTTGTGGCAAATGAGAAATAGCCAGTACCTGACCATGCTGGCCAATCTTGTGAATCTTCTGCGCAATAGCCTGAGCTACACGGCCTGAAACTCCTGTATCCACCTCATCAAAGACTATGCTGGTCTTGCCTTCTTTACGTGAAAAGGCAGACTTAATGGCTAGCATGAGGCGAGATAATTCCCCACCAGACGCAACCTTGACCAAAGGTTTAAAATCTTCGCCAGGGTTGGTTGAAATGTAAAATTCAACCATTTCATTTCCCTCACGACTGAATTTGCCCTTGCTAAAACGAACCTGAAACTGGGCTTTTTCCATATAGAGATCCTGCAGTTCTTGTTTAATCTCTGCTTCTAGCTGCTGAGCCAAGTCATGACGTGCAGATGCAAGCTGACCTGCCAAGTCGACAAGATTAACTTCCAATTTCTTGAGCTCAGCTTCCATATCCTCAGACGAAAGGTTATTGCCTGTCAAGAGATTGTATTCTTCCGTAATCTTGGAAAAATAAAGCAAGACATCGTCTACAGTCCCACCATACTTACGGGTAATAGTATGAAGGAGATCCAAACGATTCTCGACCTGCATGAGACGATTACCATCAAAATCAAGATCCTCAATGATTGCTTCCAAACGTTTACTAATATCTTCTAAGACATAGTAGGTCTCAGACAAAGAGCTTGAAATTTCACGGTATTCAGGGTCATACTCTTCGACACTTTCCATATCATTCATGGCTGAACGAACATTGGCCAGACTTGAAAAGTCTTCATTGTCCAACATACTGTAGGCATTAGTCAGGGTATCCGCAATATTTTTATGGTTGAGAAGTTTATCTCGCTCTTGGTTGAGAGCCAGGTCTTCACCGGCTTGCAAGTTTGTTGCCTCAATCTCAGCCATTTGAAATTCCAACATTTCGATACGAGCCTTGTGTTCCTGTTGGTTTTTCTTGACTTCCAGAACCTGCTTACGCATTTTTCGATAGGCATCAAAACTCGTTTGATAGGTTTCTTTCAAGTCCCAAAAAGCCACATCGCCAAATTCATCCAACATTTGAATATGAAGTTGGGGTCGCATTAACTCTTCTTGGTCATGCTGACCATGAATGTCCACCAGATGTTGCCCAATAGCACGCAAAACAGACAGATTGACCATCTGGCCATTGACACGACTAATACTCCGACCATTTTGCAAGATTTCTCGACGGATGATAATCTCATCCCCCAATTCCAAACCTTGCTCATTAAAAATTTCCTGCAAAAGGCGACTATTCTCAACGGAGAAAAGCCCCTCAATCTCTGCCTTTAGCGCACCATGACGAATAACATCTGTCGTCGCACGAGCTCCCAACATCATATTCATGGCATCAATGATAATCGACTTCCCTGCACCCGTTTCACCAGTCAGGACAGTCATCCCTTTCTCAAAATTGAGGGAAATAGCCTCAATAATGGCAAAGTTTTTTATCGAAATTTCAAGTAACATATAGACCTACCAATTTTTTACTTGTTCAAAGATTTCCTCAGCTAGACTTTTACTTCTTGCAATGACTAAAATCGAGCTATCATCAGCTAAACAGCTAAAAATCTTGTCCGCAAAAGTCTCAATTAACTGAGCTTTTACAAAAGCCGTATTCCCTGGGATGACTTGAAGATTGATCATCTTATCCATCAATTCAGCCGATTCGATATTGTCTTCAGCCAGCTGCAAACTTTTTACGATTGATTTTGGCAATTCGTAGACATAGGTATTGTCTCTCAAAGGAATTTTGACAATACCCAGTTCTTTGATATCTCGGGATACCGTTGCCTGAGTGGCAGTGATTCCTGCTTCTTTCAAGTGTTCTACAATTTCTTCTTGCGTACCGATTTGATAATCTGTCACAAATCGTCTAATTTTTTCAAGTCTCTCTTTTTTATTCATTTTTAAATTGACTATGCGCCCTCT
This sequence comes from Streptococcus mitis SK579, assembly GCF_000257905.1. Lineage (GTDB taxonomy): Bacteria > Bacillota > Bacilli > Lactobacillales > Streptococcaceae > Streptococcus > Streptococcus mitis_L. The sequence goes on along the minus strand of NZ_AJJL01000082.1, from coordinate 7,731 downwards.
CTACTACTTCCTCAATTTCAGCAATAACACGATTACTTGCTGACTCTTCTTTTTTCAAATACGCTAAAAACTCAATATTTCCATGCCCACCTTGGATGGGAGAAAAGTCCAATCCAAGAACTGAAAAGCCTTCCTCTACTGCCATTGTTGTGACAGATTCAAGGACATTCTGATGAACCTTGGCATCGCGAATAATTCCATTTTTCCCAATCTGCTCACGTCCTGCTTCAAACTGGGGCTTAACCAAAGCCACAACCTGACCTTGATCTGCCAAGACACGGTGCAAGGCCGGAAGAATCAGACTTAGGGAAATGAAACTCACATCAATACTGGCAAAGATCGGTTCCTGCTCGAAATCAGTCTTTTCAGCATAGCGGAAATTGAACTGCTCCATGCTGACAACCCGTGGGTCTTGGCGTAATTTCCAAGCCAACTGATTGGTACCAACATCGACTGCAAAGACCAACTCGGCACCATTTTGCAACATGACATCGGTAAAACCTCCAGTAGAAGCACCGATATCAATCGTTGTTGCCCCTTCCACTGACAATTCAAAGATCTGCAAGGCCTTTTCCAGTTTCAAGCCACCACGACTAACATACTTGAGTTTTTCACCCTTGAGTTTTAGCTCGGTGTCATCTAGGATTTTTTCTCCTGGTTTGTCAAACCGTTCTCCATTAAGGACTGCTACGACTAGGCCAGCCATCACACCGCGCTTGGCCTGTTCTCGCGTTTCAAACAAGCCCTGTTTATAAGCTAGTACATCCACTCTTTCCTTAGCCATTGATTCTCAAACTTTCTACTACTCTTACAATCGATTCTATTTCAAAGGGAATCTGCTGGGCAATTTCTTCTAATTTTGCATTAGCTTGATCCAAAGTCTGGTTACAAAAGTCAATAGCCTCTTCCAATCCCAACAAGGCAGGATAGGTTGATTTTTCTGCCTGTAGATCCTTTTGTGGTGTCTTACCGATTTCTTCAAAACTAGCTGTCACATCCAGTACATCATCTCGAACTTGAAAAGCAAGCCCAATCAATTCACCTACAGTTTTAAGTTTTGCCTGCATCTCAGGTGGCAATTCGGCTATAATAGCAGCTGCTTGGAAGGGATAAGCTAGTAGTTTTCCAGTCTTATTGGCATGAATAGTCTGGAGTTCTTTCAAAGACAAATGCTGGTGTTCACCCTCCATATCCAAAACCTGCCCTGCCACCATACCCAGACTTCCTGAAGCTAGGGATAAGTTAGCAATCAAGTCCACCTTGATCTGACTTGGCAAATCTGCCTGCGCAATCAAGGCGTAAGGATCTAGGAACAAGGCATCTCCTGCCAAAATTGCCATTGCTTCTCCAAATTTCTTGTGGTTGGTCAAGCGTCCCCGACGGTAATCGTCATCATCCATAGCTGGAAGATCATCATGAATCAAGCTCCCTGTATGGATCATTTCCAAGGCCGCAGCTACCTGCGCGTGAGCCGGTTTAATAGCGACCTGCAAGGCTTCCAGAACTTCTAGCAGAAGAAAAGGTCGAATACGCTTGCCACCAGCATGAATGGAATAGAGAACAGACTCCCGCAAACTAGAGGCAAACTGCTGGTCTCCATAAAAGGCTTCCAAAGCCGACTCGACAAGAGCTAATTTTTCTTGCTTTTTCATTCAAAATCACTTTCTGTTCCGTCTTCTTGCATGACCTTAACCAAGGTTTTTTCAGCCTTGTCCAGCGTTGCTTGGAGTTCTTTTGATAAGACCATGCCCTTTTGAAAGGCAGCAATCGCATCTTCCAAAGCAATCTCACCATTTTCCAAACTTTGGACAATGGTTTCCAGTTCTGCTAGATTTTCCTCAAATTTCTTTTGTTTTGACATCTTTAACCTCTAATTCTACTTGACCATCTCGCATCAAAAGCATCACTTGGTCTTTTTTCTTCAAACTCTCAACCGAATCGACTACGGAATCTTCTTTTTTGACAATAGCATAACCACGCGCCACGATTCGACTGGTATCCAACATGAGCAAGGCTTCTGATAATCTCTTGACCTCAGCAACTTTGGCATCATAAACCAGCGCCATTTGGCTACCTAATAGCTTATCCAACTGAGCAAGACGATCTTGATAGCGTTGGATTTTGGTAACGGGTGATAATTGAACTAGTCGATGTGTCCTTGCTTGGACGACTTGTTTGTTATCAGAAATCCGTGTACGTAAACTTTGTTTTAAGCGCAGTTGCAGTTGATCCAAACGTTGCAAATAGCCATCATACAAACGCTCTGGCTGTCTAAAGATAACAGACTGACTGCATTTTTTCAAAGCTTCTTGTTTCTTCGATAGGACATTTCGGACTGCTGTTGCCATCCGTTTTTCCTGATTTTGTAAATGAGCTAATACATCCAACTTGGTCACAGGTGTTGCCAGTTCAGCAGCAGCCGTTGGTGTCGCAGCGCGACGATCTGCTACAAAATCTGCCAAGGTCACATCCGTCTCATGCCCCACACTAGAGATAACTGGCAAACGAGATTCAAAAATAGCTCGTACCACAATTTCTTCGTTAAAAGCCCAGAGATCTTCTATGGAACCACCTCCACGACCAATAAGCAACAAATCCAAATCGTCTCGTTGATTAGCACGCGCAATATTTCGAGCAATTTCCTCCGCAGCACCTTCACCTTGAACCTTGGTCGGATATAGGAGAATGTCGACACCTGGAAAGCGTCTGCTGACGGTCGTGATAATATCTCGAATAACAGCTCCACTACGACTGGTTACCACACCAATTCTCTTAGAAAATTGGGGAAGAGGTTGCTTGAAGCGTTCTTGGAACAGGCCTTCTTCCGTCAATTTTTTCTTGAGTTGTTCAAACTGAATCGCGAGCGCACCAACCCCATCAGGATCAGCCTTTTCAATGATGATGGAGTAGCTACCACTTGGTTCATAGACCTGTACACGCCCAATCACATTGATTTTCATTCCTTCTTCCAGGTCGAATCCTAATTTCTGATAAATCCCAGACCAGATAGTCGCTTGAATGACTGCATGATCATCTTTTAGGGAGAAATATTGGTGAGTAGGTCGTTTACGAAAATTGGAAACTTGACCAGTTAAATAGACCCGTTCCAAGTAAGGGTCTTTATCGAATTTCATTTTCAGATACTTGGTCAAAGTTGTTACCGATAAATACTTTTCCATCTCCACCTACTATTCATTTTCTTGCTCTTTCATAGGTATTATTATACCAAAAATATGCCTAAAAATCTCCATTTATGTACCATTATAAGAGAAAAATAGAAAAAGGAGGCAAGGCCTCCACATCTGATTATTTGCTGTTTCGAGCTTCTTCCAAAATCTTTGCAATCTTGGTCGTCAACAGGTCAATAGCAACTGTATTGCTGACCCCTTCAGGAATGACGATATCAGCATAACGCTTGGTTGGCTCGATAAACTGATGATACATAGGTTTAACTACACCTAAGTACTGGTCAATGACGCTATCAAGGCTACGGCCACGTTCTTCCATATCGCGCTTGATACGACGAATAATGCGCACATCATCGTCTGTATCCACAAAAATTTTGATATCCATCAAATCACGCAGACGCTTGTCCTCCAAGACCAAAATCCCCTCAACGATAAAGACATCTTGAGGCTCCTGACGATAAGTCTTGCTACTCCGTGTATGCTCTGTATAGTCATAGGTCGGAATATCCACTGGACGACCCGCCAACAACTCCTTAATCTGTTCGATCATCAAGTCTGTATCAAAGGCAAAAGGATGGTCATAGTTGGTTTTGACACGCTCTTCAAAGGTCAAGTGAGACTGATCCTTGTAATATGAATCATGCTCAATCATGGAAATCTTTTCATCAGGGAAATGCGATAAAATGGCTCTTGAAACACTGGTCTTACCTCCACCAGAACCACCTGTCACTCCGATAATGATTGGTCTATTTTGCATGCTATCCTCCGTTTTTTTATCCGTCGTCTATTCTATCACATTTTTTACAAAATTTATAGTCTGGTTTGGATAGTTTAGGAGAAACAATTCCAATTTCTACACTTCAATTATACTAGCTAAAAACCTTCCTTGGCTTGTAAAGATCCCCCCGTTTTTCAAGAATGGCTAGTAATTTGTCATCTTCAAAGGCAGCCAATTCCTTATCCGACTGTTCTAGCTCGATAAAACGACCAAAGCGCACTTCTGTAGCCTCTTCTGGAGTTAGGAAAACTTTGACAAGGTCCCCTGTCCCAATCTCTAAAGGATGGAGAAAGTCCAGTTGACCAGCCTCTACTTTTTCAGCAATTTCTTCCAAGGTCAAAGCAGCATCTAACTGTAACCCTGCAGCACTAGTCCGTGTCAACTGAGACATATGAGCCGCATAACCCAGCTTCTCTCCCAAGTCAACCGATAAGGTACGGATGTAGGTCCCTTTACTGCATTTCACACGGAAAGTAAAACGTGCTAGATTCCCCTCATAAGAAATCGGACTTGTCCGATCAAATTGGTAAATGGTTACCTGACGTTCTGGTCGCTCTACTTCCTGACCTGCACGTGCATACTCATAGAGCTTACGACCATTGACCTTGACAGCCGAATACATAGGCGGAATCTGGGTAATAGGCCCAGTCAGACTGGCTATCACTTCATCAATAAGTTTTTCATCCAAGGGCGACAAAACAGGCGTCTCTGCGACCACTTCCCCACTGGCATCCTCAGTCGTCGTGGAATAGCCTAAAGTGATTTCCCCTTCATAGACCTTGCCCTCGTCCTGCATAAACTCGACCATGCGTGTCGCCTTGCCAACCGCAATCGGCAAAACTCCCACTACATCTGGATCCAAGGTTCCACCATGACCAATTTTCTTGGTTCCCAAAATCTTACGCAGTTTAAAAACCGCATCATGCGAGGTCATCCCCGCTTCTTTTTTTAAGTTGATAATACCGTTCATATTTGCTTTCTCACTCCCCCTTCAACGCTTCAAACTTCGCTTTCATGGTTGGATTTTTTCGGGTCAATTTTTTAACTGAAACATCTTCCAACTTGTTGTTAGCTAGACGGAGTTGGTTTTCAGATGTTGTTAAGAACTTTTTAACCTCTTCCATGCGTTTGATGGCCTTGTCGATTTCATCAATAGCTTTGCCAAAGTTGGTCGAAGCTGAATTATAGTTCTTAGCAAAGGCCTGTTTAAAGGCATCCAAGTCTTCCTCAAAATGCGTAATGTCGATATTTTGCTCGCGAACCAAGGCTAACTCCTGCTTGTATTTTAGGGAATTAAGCGCCGCATTTCGTAAGAGCCCAATCAACTGGATAAAGAATTGAGGACGAACCACATACATCTTTTCATATTCATGACTGACATCCACGATACCCGTGTTGAAGTAGTCGTTATCTGACTCTAGCATGGTCACCAAAACAGCATATTCGCAATTTTTTTCACGACGGTCCTTGTCTAATTCCTTGTAAAAATCCGCATTCTTGTGCTTCTTCTCTGTTCCGTCCGCTTCGTTTTTCATTTCAAACATAATGGAGATAATCTCTACTCCATTTTCATCACATTCACGGAAGATAAAGTCCCCCTTAGACCCACGCGCAGAGACCTTGTTGTCCTTTTCAAAGTAGGCATTTGGAAAGGCGAAACTACGGACCTTGTTAAACTCACTCTCTGCATACTGTTCCAGACTTTCCCCTATAGCTTTTGTGGATTGTTGTGCTTTGAAATTCTTATAGAACTCGACCTGTTCACTGGCTGCTTTAAGCTGTGCCTCATAGTTTTGCTTAACAGAAGCCAAAGACAACTTATTTTCCTTTTCTTGCAATAGGAGCTGATTTTTGACCTGATCCCGTTCTTTTTCTAGGTCAGAAAGGGTCTTTTGCAGTTGATTTTCATGCTCCAAACGTAAGATCGCCAATTGGTTTTCCAAGGCCTGTACTTCCTTGTCCTTAGCCAATAAAGCCTCATGGCTTGTTTGTTCAACTTCTTTCTTAGCCAATTCTTTTTCTGTATCAAAATTTTGGATTTGACTCTGCAGTTGTGCGATTTCTTGGTCTTTTTGAGCAAGTTTAGTCTGTTGCTCATTCATGGCCTTTTGCTCAACCAAAGCCAGTTCTTGCCTCATCCTATCGTGTAGTTCCTTATCAAACTCTGCCGTTCTCACTTGGGACAAGAGTTCAGCATACTGACTCTCATTTACTGTAAAGACTTCCCCACAGTTGGGACATTTGATTTCGTTCATAACTTTCCTCTTTCTAGACTTCTTTAACCATTATATCATGCCTGAAGGAAAATCAAAAACAGCGAGTCGAAACCCACTGTTTATCTTCTTTTTCTTTAAATTTTTTCCAAGGCCAAGCGCAAGTCTTCGATCAAATCATCTACATTTTCAAGTCCGATTGACAAACGAATTTGGTTAGGTGTAACACCTGCTGATTCTAGGTCTTTTTCTGACAATTGACCGTGAGTGGTTGTAGCTGGATGAACAACAAGCGATTTAGCATCTGCTACGTTTGCAAGGTCAGAAAAGATTTCTAAATGATCAATTACCTTGCGAGCTTCTGCCTCCCCACCTTTGACATGGAAGGTAAAGATGGAACCCACACCTTTTGGTAAATATTTCTCAGCCAAGGCATGGTAAGGACTATCTGCAAGTTTTGGATAGTTGACTTTTTCTACCTTAGGATGGTTGACAAGGAAATCAACAATTTTCTCTGCATTTTGCACATGACGTTCTACACGAAGAGAAAGGGTTTCAAGTCCTTGTAGCAAGAGAAAGGCATTAAATGGCGACAAGGCCGCCCCTGTATCACGGAGCAATTGAACACGGACAGCGATAATAAAAGCTGCTGCACCCACATCACGAGTATAGCTCAAGTTATGATAACTTGGGTCTTCCTCAACAAATTGAGGAAATTTCCCTGAAGCTGCCCAGTCAAAACGACCGCTGTCGACAATCACTCCACCAATAGTTGTACCATGCCCACCGATAAACTTAGTCGCAGAGTGAATGGCAATATCTACACCGTGAGAAAAAACATTAATCAAATAAGGTGTAGCAAAGGTATTGTCAGAAACGAGTGGAATCTGATGCTTATGAGCAATCTCAGCCAGTTTCTCCAGGTCTGGAATGTTAATCAAGGGGTTACCCAAGGTTTCAATCAAGACAAGCTTGGTATTGTCATTGATAGCTGCTTCTACTTCCTCCAAATTATCCACATCAACAAAGGTTGTTGTAATACCATAACGAGAAAGGGTTTCTTTCAAGAGATTGAAGGTTCCACCGTAAATAGTTGATGCTGCTACAACATGGTCACCAGCATGGGCAAGTGCCAAAATCGTATAAGTCACTGCTGCCATACCTGATGCTGTTGCAAGAGCTCCTACACCACCTTCAAGTGCTGCAATTCGTTCTTCAAAGGCCGCTGTTGTAGGATTGGTAATACGGGTATAGATATTCCCTGGTTTTCTCAAGGCAAAGAGATCTGCACCTTCTTGCGTATCATCAAAAACAAAGGATGTTGTCTGATAAATCGGCACTGCCCGAGATTTGGTAGCTGGATCCACAACTTGACCAGCATGTAGTTGCAAAGTTTCAAATTTAAAATCACGAGTCATAAAACGACCTCCAAATAGTTTGATTAAGGATATTGTAGCACCTTAAGTTATGGTTTACCAATATCAGTTTTCTATATTTTGATATAAGAAATAGCTATTACCTTATTTTAAAAACGAAAAAAGCACGACTCAAT
>NZ_AJJL01000081.1 GCF_000257905.1 Streptococcus mitis SK579 | reverse complement strand
CCGCTACCGCTTGATTTTTATATTTCATTAGTAAGTAAAGGCCTTGATATTCCTGATTTTCTTTAAAATCATATTTCCTTATATTTTCTTTAAATTCTTTAAAAGTTCCTAAAAATGTTCACAAAAAAAGCCCCACAAAGAAGCCACTATACTATATGATGAGTTCAGCAGGCAAGAAACTAGCACGGTCAAACGTGCTTTTTTTATTACCTGTCATCATTATACCATACTATCATCAACCTATATATCCGAAAATCTAAAAGCCCCTAGATTCATTTCTAAGGGTTTCTAGTTGATTCATGGAGTTCTATATGATGAAGCCCTAAAACGGGGCGTCCTAGACTCCAGTTATTCAGCTGATGGCTACTTATATGCTTCTAGTTCTCCGTTCTGGTGGATTCTAGCAAAGTTTAAGACAGCTATCTGTTTGTATCTATGATAATTAGTGGATTTTGTCCCAGCAATTTCTAAACATTCACTTACTGTTTTCTTCCTCATGTAACAATAATGGATAATAAAGTATTTTCTGGCTCGCTTGTTCTCTATCTTATTGATATCATAGACAAATGTTTCTAGACTCTCTCTGATTGCCTTTTCATGCTTACTAGTCAAATTCCACTGATCAGGTAAGACAAGTTTCCAATCCTCTTCATCTATCCTAACTTGGTTTTCACTTCCTGCCATCCTCTGGAATCTCAGAAAGTAAGTCATCCGCTTTCTACTTTAAATTACAAGGGTAAAAGCTTAATTTCTTCTACTAAATTTCTTCATTTTTCAAAACTAATCTTTTTCTGATAAATTGGTAGGTTTTTACCCCCTTTTTGTCTGGAGGTCTCCGACTTGGAAAAAGTTCCCTTCACCGGTACCCTACTGGCCAGAAAGATTTTTTAAAAGGTGGGGGGAGTCAATATCCTTTCAACTCAACAAATCTTTTAGTGATTACCTTTCTACGGCTATTTATATAACGAGTAGTTTTATTTAGTTTCTCTGCCACGTCTTCCCAAGTCGCACCAGCTTCTAAATATCTCATTTTAAAAATGACTAGATCACTTTCAATTAAGTTTTCCATCAAGGTATCTACAACTAGTTTAAAGCCTTCTAAATATCTTAGCGTTTGGTCTTCTTCAATTCTAATGATGGTTGCTTCGGTAGGACTATATACTGTCTTGCCTTTCCCACCAGTACAATCTTCAGCGCTATGTTTCTTATTATGTATTAGTTCCTGTCTTCTCAAATAAATTTTATTAGCAAGCGTTCTATATCGTCCTAACTCAATATCTATCCCGTCCAGGTCTCTATTACTCAACTCGTACATAGGCAAGTACCTCCACTTAAATTTAAAAATTTTTTTATCTTGCAATTTGTCAAATTGTAAATTCTGTCAAACTGACAAACAGCTTAAAAGCCTTTCAACACTCCACTTACTAGGTATCATTGTTTTAAGTTTGACAGCTATTCAATATGACAATTTAAAGAAGTATCCCCCTAATTTATTCCCCAGTTTCTCATATCTTACATTCTGTGAAACTCACTCCATTCTGTAACTTACTGATATACATGACTTCTAAGCCTATCCTCTATTTTAGTTTATGCTTTCTTCATTTTGTGAAACTAATTTACTGAAATTAAAAACAAGGCCACTTTTGATATAAGTATCAATTTCTTGATATTCAAATCAGCCTTGTTTCTAATGAATTACTCTTTAACTAGATACTCTTTAATATCACGATATTCCTTAGAAAAATTCATCCATCCGCTAGAATCAGGGATTAAGAATGGTAAGACAGTAAGCGGACTTACTTCCGTTCGATATAGCAATAGAGAATGTTTCTGACTTATTTCTCTGACTACACCTGAATGGATTTCTTCCACATCCTTCTTCAGTTCTTGAATTTCATCATATGCGTCCAGAATTTGTCTAAGTTTCTTCCGGTATTGTTTATAGATCTTCTTAGTTTCCATCCGTTGCTTAGTTTCTTTAAAAATGTATTCAAAGATGACTGCCTTAGCTTCTGAAAAATCACTATCAAATTTTTCCTGAAGAGCATTAATAGCTTTTTCCATCTTTTCCAGCTTCTCTAAAGATTCTAAGTTATTTGACAAAAAAGAATCTATATTCTCAAATGAAACTTCTTGATTGCCTAACAGGCTTTTCCTTTTTTCGCTTAACTGTTCTCGTGCTGAATTAATCTTACTTTTTTTATTATCTAGATCATCCAGTGTTTCAAATACTTGATTAATATCCATTTCTTTCTCCTAGTTCCATTTTAAATAGTAGGCGCAATCAGTTTCGACTTTTTTAACTACGAAACGAGTATAAAGCATTAAACTCATGCCATAAATAAGAGAATTATCTAACCAACGTAAACTATTTTTATTTCTGTCAAATAAAGTTACAAAGTTATATAGATCTCCGGCAAAAGCTACCTTATCTCCAGTTTCTCCAATTATCTCATCGGATACTACTAGAACTTCATCAACATATAAATTCTCTGAGGACTGTTCCTTTTTATTAATTTTTACAATATAGCTGCCATCAGTTGATTTTTCTTTATCTAGTAATTTAAATAGTGATTTACTTAAAACGAGAGTATTATGTCTATCTGGATTCAAGTCGTTAATAATATCTTTCAACTCATCAATACTAGATACATTTTTCTCAGGTGCCTCTTTTAAAATTTTTCCAATCTCAAAGTTACGAGTTTTGCGACACATCCGTGTAATTTTTTTACTCAATAAATCGTCAAGGTTGTAGTCTCCATCTTCTAACTGCTCTGCAGATAAAGTCAAACGTCCAGAAAATGTTTTGTGTTCAAACTGGGTAGAAATATATTTTTTGCTCAAATTCGCCACTTCATTATTACTGAAATCCTCTGATTGAAGTTCTGATAAATATTCCTCCTCAAATTTCAGAACCTCATATTTCCCACTTGCACCATTATGTTCAATCACATTAACAAGATCTACAAGCTCTTTTCCACTTTCGGGAACACTATAAATATCTGTGATTTCTTTTGTTAACACTAAACCCGTTTGATTATTTTTAATGTTTAAATCTACTCCTCTTTTCTCCAAGTATCTTTCTACTAAATTTTTCTTAGTTGTCATTTTTTTGCTCCTTTATCTCTTTATTGCTCCACGTTGTTTATAATTTTTTCTAAAATTCTTTGCTCTTAGCTTTTCTTTTAGAACTCTACGAGCTTTTAAAATCATTTTTTCTAGCTGTTGATTCTTTATTTTTGTCAGCATATTTTTCTAGTATTTCTTGTTTCCGTTGTTCTAAGCTATTATCTTCTTTTTTACACTGAGAAAATATTTTCTGTCTTTTATCTGGATCCATAGAAAACTTATTGGCTACTATATACCCTAAAGAAGTATCTCTTGCCATAATACTCACCCCCTTTCTATGCAAACAAAAAGGGACATACCACTAGCATCATATGCTTACGGTATGCCCCTGAGTTGTTCTCAATAGACTTATTTTTTAGTTTCTTTTTTGACTAGATGAGTAAATTTCCCATCTGAGTAGACTAAAGTTATCTCTCCAAATCTTGGAACTTTTTCTATCTCTATTATACCACATTTTTCATAGACAATAAAGCCTTTTTCTGTTGAAAATTTCATTTCATCCATATCTATTAACCTTTCTCTCCTCTCACTGTGTTAATCGTATATCGCTTATCTTTGATTGTGAAAGCCTTAAAAGTGTTCCCCTCTAAACCTTTCAAAATTCTACTTGAGTTTCTAGCGTTGTAAACCGTTCGCAATTCACTGCTATCTAGATTCGTGTTGAAAATCGTAGTTTCGCGATTATTGATAATATCAAACAAGAAATCCTGTTCCCAGTCACTCTTAGGAGTGATTGTTCCATTTTTTGCCCCAAGGTCATCTATGATTAGAAAATCAACATCAACTAGCTTTTTAACTGCCTCATACTCTGTTAAGTTTGCATTTCTTCCATAAGCCCAACCTTCTTTTATCTGCTTGATAATCTCGGTTAAGCTGACAAATAAGACACTCTTAGGATCGTTCTTCTCTCTGAAACTCTCATTGATTTCTTTGGCCAGGGCAAGCGATAAATGACTTTTTCCTATTCCTGTGCTACCGCTGATTAAAGTATTCCCTGTCATACCTCCAAGGTACTTCTGGGCTTGCCCCTTTACAAACTCTAACATCTGACCTTCCTCTGTAGTCTTAACAAAGAAATTATCAAATGTCGCTCCCTTTAACTCTTTAGGAATTGTACTATCACGCATTAATACATCATAAGTTTTAAAATATGTTTGTCTATCATCAAACCGCTGTAATAGGTCTTTCTCTTTTTGTTTAATATCCCCCTTCACACACTCTGGGCAAAATGGTTGTATTTTTCTTTCTGAACTCCCTACTACAGGTATAGAAATTTCCCAGTAATTTACCTGATGAATATCACAAACTTTATCTGATATTTTTCTGTTATTAAACTCTTTAAATTGTTCCTTCATCTTTGCAACTCCTAAAATGGTAGATCTGGGAAGTTATCTTCTGACTTCCCTCTTATTGTTTTAGGCTTTTGATTCAAATAACCGTCAAACTTAGATCCGAAAAGTGTTTCTGGTCTCAGATATTTAGAAAATTCAGGACTATCCTTCCATTCTGCCGTTTTTATATCTATCACCTGTTTAAAATCTTCAAGTATATAGCCTTCTTTGAATCGTGCTAGTAAAAGCCTTTTTGTCTTATCAACAAACTTATACCGCTTATTAGCTACTTGATTCAGATAAGCAATAGGAATCCAAAGTTCTTTATGTTTTGTTTTCTCTAAATCTTTTATAGCTGTTTCTTCAAGCCAAGTAGGAAAAGTGAAGTCGGGATTTCCCGACAATATATTATCTAAATATAAATTATTACTCTTACTATTAACTCTATTCTCTTTCTCTATCTCTGTTGGACATGAGTTGGAAATAGTCTTTTTATTTTGGACATTCTCCAATTTTGGTAAATCTTGACTATTTTTTCTTTGGTCTCGCTTGTATTTTGCCCAGTTTGTTTCACTCTCAACCATGGCTTTTGCTTGCGATAATGTAGCATGTCCATCATCGTCTATCTGAATCAGTCCACATTTTGTAAAATATGCAACCGTCATATTTATATCATCTTCAGAAACATCAAGTTTTAAAGCTAATTCCTGTACCAAGCTATCAAAATATCCTTCATAGTACAAAATACAATCATCTTCTAAACTTTCCAACATAAGACGGATATAAATCACTGTCATAGTGTACCCACCAGGCATATTTTTAAGTCGCTTAATAAAAAGATTATCAAAAAACTTCTTATCAACTTTTAACCAAAAATATATTTTAGTCTTTGCCATCACACACCCCCATAAACTTACGGATCTCGTCCACCTTATAATAAACTTTTCTGCTATCGTCTCCTGGAGGCTGATAACGCTTCAAGCCCATTCTTTCCCATTTTTGTAATGTCAAGTATTTTATGTCTAACTCTTCCTGTACCCGTTTTGCCGAAATCAGTCCAATGATTCTGGGAGGTATTTTCTCATGACTTTTTAGGTAACGTTCTAATGCTTCTAATATTTTTATTTGAATTTCTTCAATCATCCTTTCAAACATATCATCACCTCCACGGCTTAACCCCTGCAAGCTGGATATATCGCCCATAATCTGGGCTTAAACTCCCGCTAGGACTTTCTCCTAGTTTCCTGTTTTCTCGCTCCATTTGAGCGCTCTTTTTGCAGTCTAGATGGTTTAGGTAAATTAGAAAGCCAATCAAAATCACGGTAAAAATAAGCGCCTGTGTATTACTTAAATCTAGTTCATTCATGCTATGCCCTCGCTTTGTAATTCTTGATATATAACTGTTGGGCTTGATGTTCCATCTTTTGGAAAGCTTTAACTTCCGTGATAGATACTTTTTTATTGATAAAATCAACGATAAACTGGAATAGGTTTGGTTCATTTCCCTTTAAATCAACCATGAAGTTATCAAATTCTGTTTGTGTCATTTTTCTTATGTCTGGTGTTATCATCTGACTTGTACCCCAATTCTTCAAAATTCTCACAATTAAGGAGATAAACTGCAATCCCGTCCAACTCTCTATAAAGTTGTTCCATCTGGTCACGAATAACGCCTAACCCCTCTGTCATCTGTCCAGATAAGATATCAGTATCTACTCCGTTATTTTTCGCCATTATCAGCCAATTGCTCAACTGTCTTACTAATTCAATTCTGGGAAGCACATCTCCAAGTCTGCCCCCTTGCTCTTGAATTTCCTTTATGTTTAATGTCATATTGTTTTCCTGTGCCTTTTTTTGCCTTTTTCCTATACAGTAACACCACTCCAAACGCTGGGCGATTGCCCCAAGTTGGCGAACGCTTGTAGCGGTGTTTCCTGGGTAGTATTACTCCACATTTTCACTAAACAAGGCCTTAGAATCACCCTGTCAGCACTTGATTTTCAAAACCTTTTCTAATTGCTTGCCTGCTCTTCGGTTTTTCTTTATGTATTTGATAGAATAGATATTTTTTGCTATAATCAGAGCATAGAAAAAATTTCTATATCCTTAATCTTGTCGCTTGCTCGCCTCGTCTAAAATTTGAGCAAGTGATTTTTTTATTTTCTTTTTGCATGATTACTACCTGACTTTGGTTTATAAAGCAAGTCTTTACTTTCGATAAGATCTAGAATCCAACTGAATCCCTGCTCCACCGTTTCAAGAAATGCGCCCAGGTCTTCACTGTCCAAGTTCTCGTAGTTCATACAAAGATATTCGGCTAGTTGTCTGTCTTTCTCAACTAGCTTTTTAAAATCCTTGGGATACTTAGGAATTTCTAACCCCTTGGCATTTGTAACTGTCTTAAATTCATTTTCCATTTTCTATACTCCTATACTTTAAAAATTAGTTCTTTAATTTCTGAATACCCCCTATTCAAGTTAATCATAGATATTGCCATATCTTCCAAACGTTGGTAGTTTGTCAGTTCTGCACTTGTCAAGCCATCAATACCGTTCTTACTTTCTCGCTCCTTCATGAGTTGCGCTTTATTCTTTCCTGTCACTCCCTTTAGTAGTAAGTTTGTCAGGGTGCTATAGGCATGCTTAGGTGCTTTCTCCCATGTTTGAATAGCTTCAGTTAAGCTTTTACGCTTTGGCTTTTCCAGTTCTCTTTGAAGATAGCGTTTAGAAAGTTCATCACGCATTTCAAAGAAGGCTTTGACTAGGTTCATTTTGAATTGTCGTACTGGTTCGGTATTCTTTAGATAAGTGATCAGCAAGGTAGCCTGTTGCTCGTTCAAACGATAGATTTTCATCGGTCGCCCTCGTCTATCTAATTTACGGATTTCAAATCCGATTATTCCGTAACTTTCAAAATCCTCTTGATGATTTCTTATTAAACTTTGTACTGTATCGTGCTTTACTTCAGCACATTCGGCGATGATTTCGCTCGTAGTATACGGCTCTTTCTTGCCGTCCATGTAAATGAGTTCCATTGGTTCACTTCTTTCTTCTTTTGTCAGTGCTTGCCACCTAAAACAGTACCAAGGTAAAGCATTAAAATAGGGTAAAATCGGAGAATATGAACCCCTACAAACCCTTGATACTGCTATAGGTAGCAAGCAAATTACACTAGCTAATATTTAGCTAGATCCGTTTATCAATCCCCAGTAGTAAAGCACCACATGAGAAATCTATAAATGTAGAGTAGTATTGTGATTAGTTCGCTCCTTTCTAATCTTCTGGTGTTAATAGTTCGTCAAGCGTGACTCCTAGATAGTCAGCAATCTTTAGCAAAGTTTCTGATTCAGGATTTTTTGTACGCTCATAGTACAAACTAGTCAGTGTAGTCTTTGAAATTCCTGTAGCTTTATATACGTCTAAAACTTTTTTACGTTGTTTTGCTAAAAGAACTCTGAAGTTATTTTTCATTCTTCTCTCCTTCCTATTGCAATGTATGCATTACAATTTTTTTATTTTATTGTAACATACACCTACAGTTTACAAAAAACATAAAATATTGTCAAGTGTTTTTTACAATCATTTGATAAAATTGAAGATGTATTGTAAAATATAAACTGAATAAGGAGTAATCAAATGATACAAACTAATTTAAAAGAGTTACTAAACAGAAATAATATCAGCATAAACAAACTATCAATCGAGACTGGGTTGTCACGTCCAACATTAACTTCATTAATGAATAACGAAAGTAAGGGCATACAATTTGATACTTTGGAAAAATTATTAGATTATTTTGATATTTCTATTGCTGATTTTTTTAGCGTCTACAATGAAGAAATTATCTTCAATTTTTTATCTGAAGTTCCATTATCCAAGGCGAAAATTATGGAAGAAAGGCCATTTTCTGGTGAAAGAAATGATAATTATGTAGAATTTAATCCTTCAGAACTAATGTCTTATAAGTGTTTTATAGAAATTGATGGAACACCTGGAAAGCCATTTGGTGGGGCATTATCCCCTGTTATAAATAATGAGAAAATAGTAGCTATAGGATTAGTTTTCTTTCGCTCTGATATGGAAGGAAATTCATTACCAATTCAAGATATCAAAGCTTTTATAAAGAAGTTGGATAGTGAAGCTTTAGGAAATCTGGTAGAAGAACTTCTTAATAACTGGTATAAAAGGTATAAAATTATTAAAAAAAGCGATTTTTCAGATATAATCATTACCAACCTTACTTTATTAGATGATCAACCCGTCTCTTATCCAGTTTTTATAGATATAAAAAAAATAGGAAAAGAAATAAGTTTTGATTTATATGGATACAAAAACAGCGGTTATAAAGAAGGGGACGAAGACTTCAGTAATTCTGTAATTTTTAATGATTTAGAAGGTAAGTAAAAACTATACATTATCTATTACTAGCCTTTACTTAAAAACTTAAAAAATTTTTTCGCCCAATTCTAATTCAAAACTGATTTATGTCACAAAGATATCAAAGCTTAACATTTTTAAAAGCTCTTACTTCGCTCTCTGTTCAATAATAATGTTCTTTTGTTAGTTCATTTCCAAACCAAAACAACATATAGTAAAAAGGAGATTACTTATGAAAAAATTACTAAGCACATCAGCTATTTTACTTTCTGCTACCGGCCTAGTAGCTTGCTCTAACAATCAATCAACTACCAAAGATAGCTCGGAGCAACCAAAAACGGAGCAAAAAAACGCTACTTCAACAAACGTTAAAACCAAAGTAGATAACAGTAAATACGATGATTTAATTTCTGAAATCAAATCAAAATTAGATCCTGAATCAACTGGCGCAATAAGCGTAAAAATTCAAAATAACGTAATCGATTCAGATTCATCCGAACCGCATGATACAATCATGATTTTGCTAACTGGAACGGCTAAAGATAGTGCAAAAGAGACTATGGACGCAATCAATTCAAATTCTGCTACAACTAATCAGCAAAATGCAATTACCGTATTTCGGATGTCTATATCTGAGTTTGCTAAAAAATTACCAGACGACAATACGACTCTTTCCCTTGGGTATGAAAAATCTGCTGATCAATACGACTTAATCGCAAAATCTTCAAAACAAAAAGATTTTATCCCTGTTGGAGAACTCATCGTAAATTAAAAAACTCCCCCATATTCGCCAATAGAGCCCCTATTTCTAAGGTCTATTGTGCAAAAATGGAGGAAATTGAAGAATAGAAAACCAATTTTACAGACTAAAGCGCAAAAAACGACAAAATTAACAAATAGAGATGACTAATATCTTCTAAACCATCGGCGAAATCGTGGGCATATATAGAGAGAATTAAAATGAACAAAGAAAATCCATATTTTGAACAAACCAAACAAAACTACATAGAAGTTGAAAAACTCTATAAACTTGGTAAAGCAAAGCATACATCTTCTAAATACAGATTTCTTGCACCAGCAGTTAAAAGACAATCTGAACAATTCTTATTTGAAGCCAAGACTCAAAAAAGAAAATATTGGAAATTCAGTCGTGGTTCTCTGGTATTCGTAGAGTTCGGTGTAAATATAGGCGGAGAATTATCAAATAATCATTGGGCTATTGTCTTAGACAAAGTAGATAGTCCCTATAAAAAAACACTTACAGTAATTCCTCTAACATCTAAAAATCAAATAGATACTGTACTCATAGACGAAGTCATTGCGGAATATCCTTCTATTTTGCTTGATGAATATATTGAAAAATTACACAAAGATTTATTTGCCTACCTAAAATATTTAGATTCCAATAATGCAATTACTGAAGCTGCCTTATCGGATGTCTACCAAGCTTATACAGAACAATTTTCAAACGAAATAATTCAACCTAAGATAATAGACGATGACAACCTTAAACGGACACAATCAGAAATAAATGACGTTATTGAATTAACTCAATACTACAAAAAATACATTAAGCGTTCTTATGCCAAGTGTAATAACCTTCAAACAATCAGCAAAGATAGAATTTTAAAGAAAAATAGATTAGATCCAATCGGAAAAATGAAAGTATCTGATAACACATTGGACAAAATTAACGAAAAGTTAAAAGAATTATACCTTTTCTAATCTCTTGACATTTTTTAATAATTATAATACAATACAGCTATTAGGAGTTTAGCTCCATAAAGTTTACATTTGGATTTTAGATCCATAACGTGATAGTAGCCGTATTTGATACGGCTACTTTTCTTTTTATATTCTAGTAAATATAACTTAAAATAAAAAATCCCCCATATTCACCAATAGCAACCCTATTTCTACGGTCTATTGTGCAAAAATGGAGGAAATTGAAGAATAGAAAACTAATTTTACAGACAAAAGTACAAAAAACGGCAAAATTGACAAATAGAAAGGAGAATCATGGACTACGAAACAACACGGAAGGGACAGTTTTAGGACGAAAAAAGGCGAACTTATTCGCTAATTTGTTTACATATAGCTCCAAATGGATTATAATTTATTTAATCTTAATGAATGGTTGCAGTAGCGACCTACCAAAAGGGGCTTTTAACGAAGCTCCTTTTGCGCATTATTTTGAGGTTTAATCAATGAAACCATTTCTAATTGCTTGCCTGCTGATTGACATCTATTAGACTTTAATCTATAATTAAGTTACTTAGAGGTTTACCCTCATATTTTTAAACTTTGAGCCTCAGCGCTCCAGGGAAGTAGCTTAGTTGTTACTTCCTTTTTATTTTCTAAATAAAACTCTTGAAATACTGAGGCTTTTTCAAACCTCATATAAGCCCCATATCCGCCTTGTTTCTTATTCTGGTACAATTTACCATCTAACTGCTTAAAATCGAAAATAAGGGGGTTCTCGTAGCCCCTCGCATGGTATAAACTCAAAACCTTTTCTAATTGCTTGCCTGCTGATGGAAAAGGAGTAAAACCATGAAAATTACAGAGTACAAAAAGAAAGATGGATCAGTAGTTTACCGTTCCAGCGTTTATCTTGGCATCGATACCGTAACAGGTAAGAAAGTCAAGACAACTATTTCAGACAGAACCAAGAACAGACTCAAAAGCAAGGCTATCCAAGCCAAGGTAGAGTTTGAAAAAAACGGCTCAACAGTCACAAAAACCGTTAATGTTACCACCTATCAGGAATTGACGGAACTCTGGCTAGAAAATTATTGCCATACAGTCAAACATAGCACTCTTATAGGCGCAAAAAACAACATAAAAAAGTATCTCCTACCAGCCTTTGGAGACTACAAACTAGATAAACTAACGCCCCCAATCATTCAGCACCAGGTAAACCAGTGGGCAATAGATTACAATCAACTAGGAAAAGGTTATCAGCAATATAACCAACTCCATGCCCTAAATAAACGCATATTATCCTATGCCGTTTCCTTGCAAGTCATTGCTTCAAATCCAGCTAGTGATATCATAGTCCCACGTCGCAAACCCAAAGAAGGGCAAAAACTGAAATATCTGGATGACGACAATTTGAAAAAATTCTTAGATTATCTGGATCAGTTGCCAAACACTTACAAAAATTTCTCCGATACGGTGTTATATAAGACACTTCTAGCAACTGGTTTGCGTATTCGTGAGTGTCTAGCCTTGAAATGGTCTGATATTGACCTACAAAACGGTAGTATTTCAGTTACCAAGACTTTAAACACCCTCAAGGAGATCACTAGCCCTAAAAGTAAAAGTAGCATTAGAGAAATAGCACTTGATATCAAAACGGTACTCATGCTTCGGCTCTATAAAGCAAGACAATCCCAAATAGGGAGGGAAATAGGGGTAACTTTTGAAAAAGTGTTCTCTGATACCTTTGACAATTATAGAGAAGCTGGAGCGCTCCGATTTAGACTAGAAAAACATTTAAAACTAGCTGGATGTCCTCGTTTGAGTTTCCACGCTTTCCGACACACCCACGCTAGTCTATTGCTTAATGCTGGCCTGCCTTATAAAGAAATCCAAACACGGCTAGGCCATTCTAAAATTTCAATGACTATGGACATCTATAGTCACCTATCCAAAGACAATAAGAAAAAGGCGACTTCCTTCTATGAAAAAGCCATTGAGAATCTACAAAGTTCCTAAAAAGTTCTTAAAATTCATCATTAAGGGATAAAAAACGGCTATATCAAGGGGTTCCAGCTTTTTC
>NZ_AJJL01000080.1 GCF_000257905.1 Streptococcus mitis SK579 | reverse complement strand
CTCACAAGCTTATCCAGATGACTATATGTTACTTGTCATGGATAATGCTATATGGCATAAATCAAGTACCTTAGAGATTCCAAGTAATATTGATCAAAGAAGCGCGTTTGACACTATTGACATGATAGCGGACAAGATTGATGTTCTCTTGAGTTAAGTTATCAAAGGAAGTTCCCTTAGGTATAATGTCGCGAATCAGTGTGTGATTTTTCTCAATTCTCTCTTTCTGATCAGAGCGATTAGGGGCACAAAAGAAGAGTTTACTCTCCCCTCGCAAATCCATTTCGATATCATCAACTCTGGCAAACTCTCCACCACTATCTGTTAGGATGACAGGAAAAAGTTGACAGAAATCTTTGTCTGCTTGATGAAGAGTGTTCTGGAGCTTATAGAGGTGCTTGGTAACCTCAAGGGCAGTTTTATTATCCAGAAGCCTAGCGAAGATAAAGTTACATAAAGAGAGATTGAAGGTGAGTAGAACTTTACCTCCAGTTATGCCCATAACTATGTCCATTTCCAGCCAAGAGTCTAGTTGATTGAGTGCTAAATAATTTTGAAAATCCTCATATCGCTTTACAATTGACTTGAAGACCTTTATTGTATCGCGTTTGGAGTTTTTTGGATATAACCTTCGACGCACATCCGCATAGAGGGTATTTTTTTGTCTCGCACCTAAAGAAGCGAGACGAACTGAAAGTCGCATAACAAAAAACGTTGATTTAACAACGTTTTACCAAGGAATGCAAAGGAATAATGGAGCCGGTGGGAGTCTCGAAAAGATTATTAAATCAACTCATAGCGATTTTAGGGTCTGTTTTAAGTCATGTTTTCCCAAAAAATCGCGTAAATCACGGCTCAATCCTATATTGAAATCTACTTGCATTATACCACAATTTTCTATTTATATTTCAAAAAATCTTCAGTAAAATATTGATTTTAACAAAACACCGTTTTTGACAATAATACACCACGATTCTCCCTCTCTATTCTTCAAGAAAACGCCTTTTTGAACAATAGGATTGTAATTTCTGTTTCTAATCGTTCAAAATGCACGTTTTTGCAAAATAGAAATACAATCTCTAATTTTGTTGACGTCAACAAAACTGGTAACCAAGGGCTTTATAAAGCTAATTGTTGGCTTCAACAAGTCAATTTCAGAGCAAAATAAAGATATTCAAGCGAAAAAGAACACTCCTAACCCTATATCTATAAATGTTTTTCAGGAATTTCAAGCGATTATCAAGCGTATTTTAGACCAAACAAAAAAACCGCAAGCCTAAGCCTGCGGTCTAGTGTACTATATTGTTGATTTTATACTAGTTTGTTAAGATAGCAATTCATTAACTCGATTTTGAACCGCTTGTGCGTCGTATCCCTCTCTTGTTAAGTTATCATAACGCTCTTGACCGTTACCCCATAACCCTTGGATGACCTCATTCGCTACGCTATCAAGGTCTGAATTAGCGCTGTCACTTGTTGTTTCGCCGTTTAAAATGTTGTTGACTGTATCTTGAACTGCTTGCGCATTATATCCGGCATTTGTTAGATTATCGAAACGTTCTTGTCCGTTGCCCCAAAGGCCTTGCACGACCTCATTGGCTATGGTATTAAGGCTTTTTAGAGCGTTTTTACTGGTTACATTACCCTCTTCGGTATCATCTAACAATACAATGTTCTTGTCGTACGGATTTGAAGAGTATTGCCACCAGCGTATCCCGTCCATGCTTGGGAAATACCCAAAGTCAGCATTTCCATCATTTAAACCATATCCAGCAATCCAAAGACTGTTTGGGAATTTTGTAAGAATCTGCTCATAATAGATATTATTGAGCGTGAAGGGCTTGTAGCTGTAATAGATTGGCTCATAGCCATTTTCTTTGAGGATTTCCATAAAGCGAATACATGCATCTGTATTTGCCTGTTTATCTCCGCTAGCGTGATCTTCGTAATCAAGACACAAGTATTTTACTTTTTGAGGTACATTATCAAGGAAGTAGCGTGCCTCTCTTTCTGCCTCGTCTACGTCTCCACCAAACCAAGCAAAATGATAAAACCCGATAGGATTTGATTGTTCCACTTGTGCGGATAAGCAAGGGTTGATATAGCTTGTACTTTCAGAAATTTTGATAATAGTATTCTGTGTACCCATGTCAGCCAAAATACCTGTAATATCGTATCCATTGTGGCTCGATACGTCGATGAATAAGTCGTTTTTTTTCATTTGTTTATTTTCCTTTCGTTTTATGGCAATGCATTAGGCCATTGCTCCTTCATCATTGTGCATGATGTAGTATTTTGGTTTTTCGGTCGGACAAGAACCTGCAATTCCATTGAAAATCGTATTATTAATGATTTTGATCATTTCTATTGCTCCTTCCACGCATCATTCATCTGCTTAACGGCTGACTCTACGAATGTATCTAAATCCTTGTCAGTCATGCTGATGTTATATTTGGTCAGTTCAGCACGGATTTTAGTTCGTGCTTGTTCCAGCTTCTCTTCGCCTTTGTAGCCAGTTTCAGAGGCGACTTGCTCTACGGCATGCACCGCATTTTTAGCCAAGATTTCAACGATCTTGACAGTCTGTTCACCACCCTTTTGAACCAAGTAGTTTTTGACCGCTTTAACTGCGATGCCTAGTAGAATGACTAGGATGCTGATTGCTCCGTTGAGTAAAATTTCGTTAATCTGTTGCATTTATATTTTCCTCCACAATTTCCAATGCTAGAAATTTTTCATACAATACCTTGATGGCTCCATTTCCACCAAGTTCCACGTAACTTTCATAAAGACGAGACAATTCCTCAATCTCATGCTGATTGGTACTGCCTCGTCTAATTGCTTTTTTTAGGTTTTCTTGCAATCGAAAACGCTGTAATCTTTGAAGACCTTTTCCAATGACGCTCAATCCTTTGCTATTGTCTTTGCCAATGCTCTCAACATTCGACACGGTCTTTTCAATAGCACTAATTTTGTCAGATAAGAAACTGATTTGCTTGTCAGTCTCTTTTGTATTCTGCGTGCTTTTAAAAGAGAAATAGCTAGGAATAATCACGATTAGAATCGGACTCAATTTATCTAGAAATGCTAGTAATTCCAATCAGACCACTTCCAATCTACTTTGCAGGAACTCGAGTGGTTTCAAGATTACTTTCGTTTTTTTGGCCTTCCCACTTCCAGATTGCAAGTAAACCATTTTGAGATGGTCCACCTTCAAGTTGAGCAAGGGTTTCTCCTTGATAAGTAAATGATTGATTCGTTTGAATCAGGATACGTTTACCTTCTCCATTAACTTCGACGTGATTAGGATCTTCGACCGCAAAGATTGCACCAGGCTCATAGACTTTACCGACTTCAGCAAGTGGGAAGAGCTCGACAAGCTCCTTGTAGGTTGTCCCGTAGGCGATTTTTTCCCCCATGATAGAATCTTGAGCCATGACACGTACGACTTTATCGATTTTATTTGCAAGCGCAGAGAGTCGATTCTGTTCACTCTCATTTTGCGCAATCTTCTGATTAGCCTGTTCAAGCTGCGCCTGTGTTTTAACGATGGCACTACCTGGATCTAGCTCGGCTTTTAGGATATCCAGAACATCTTGAATCAAAACGTCTTCTGATTCGTCTGTACGGTCTCCCACAAGTTCACGCATGTTCGTACTGTAGCGACTTCCATCGGCAAGCTTGACTTCAACGACCGTCACAGTCTTGTCGCCCAAACCTCGTGTATAAGGCTTGCTTGCTAGCTCATAATTGTTAATTGCCATTTGTCATTTTTCCTTTCACTTCTTCAAATTTTGCTTTGAGTTCTTCGTCAGATTCAATGATTCGTTTCATCTGCTCAAGCTCTATAGCAGTTACTGTATAGAGGGCTTCGAGCGTAGCTGATTGAGTAGCCTCATTACCGACTTTTTCACCTAACGATTTGATTGTCAGGCTGCTGATTTGTTTGTCTTGTTCATTCATGCTATTTTCTCCAATTTTTCTATTTTTTTATGTAGTTCTTGTACCGCTTTAATTAAGTACGGTACAAATTTTGAGTATTGAATTGAGAGATAAGAGTCATTTCCATCATCAAGAACCGCCGAAGGAATTATATCCTGCACTTCTTGCGCAATCAGACCAATTTCTTCATGGGTCTTATCCTTAATGTAGTCAAAGGCCACTAAATTTAAAACGTTTATTTTATCGAGAGCTCTGACCGGTGTCGATTCAATGTTCTCTTTTAATTTTTTATCTGATGCAGTTGTGATTCCAGCGTATTGTCTCCATTTTCCGGTAACAATTTGACTCCACCAGACAACTCTATTGTATCCACCGTCTGGATTATCCCCTTCTCCGTTCACATCGTCAGTGCCAACCCAAACGCCTTTGTGAGCCTTAATTTTAGAGTAAAAATTAGGGTTTGATATGCTTGAAAAATCCACTTTTGAATGGAAGGTCGCTTCATTTCTACAGTACATCTTCCCGTCTGTATTGACGTACCAAGCTTTTGGGCCAGGAGTGTCTAAACTTTCACCCCAATTTGCCCAAAATGCGTTCCTGTTCGCACCAGCGTTCGTTCCGTTACCCATCCCAACACTAACAGAGGAAATTCCTGTGATAAAATATCCATTCCTATTTGGATATTGACCAAATCTGAACCCTCCTATCAGACCTTGGAATCCTTCAAGCAAGGTCGCAGTAACTACAACAGACCTAAGCTTGTTGATGAAAGCTTCTTTAGCAGCGAGCGCATCTGTGAAGATGTTACTTGAAACGAACAACCGAGCCATGGCCTGGTCCATGATGAGCTTATCTGCAGTGATAGTCTTAGAACCAATAATTTCAGCATTCAGCTTCGCAAATGCACCTTCGCCGACAAATAATCGCTTGAAGTAACCCTGAATAGCCGTCAATTCATCAAGTAAGGTCTTACCCTTTAATCGAATCTTTTCAGCTTCAATCAAAATTTGATTGTTAGTCGCATTGATTTGCGAAACGATTGAACCTACACCGTTGATGTTCTGAACTGCCCACGAGCCAGCCAACTGTCTTTGAACGGTTTTCACAGCTTCAAGAGCATCATTTGGTGCTACTGAGTAATCAGATGGAACCGAACCGTGTTCTACTTTTATCAAACCATCATCATACATACGAGCTGAGAATCTGACGAAATAAGCATTCGTTGGTACAGTGATTTGATTGATGTTGTGTTGTTTGCCTACAGTTGTTTTATAAGCATTTAATCCTGGTTTGCGATTATCAATAGGATTTTTGTTTTTATCGAAAAATTGCCAAGCGGTCCAAGCCATTCCATTCTCAGGCAGAGTTACCCAGTGCTGGAAGATAATTTTTTCATTTGGATCTACTGAAATGAAATCGGATGTAACCTCCTTTTGTGTAGCATTCGCTACGCTAATGATTCCATTATTCCCTAAAAATCCTTTAGTGAGCGTTGAGGTTAAGAATAAATTCTGATGTTCCGCAAAGGCCTTCCCAACTTCAACCTGGAATAGCTGATTGGTCATGGCCATACGTGCGACCTTGTTAGAGATGTCATTTTCATTGCTACCAATGATACGCTCATAGAGTTGGCTAGTTTCCTTCACACGCTGGAAGTCCGTCTGATTAACCTTACCAGCAATCAATGAAGTGATGTCTGCAAATCGGCCATCTACTGCATTTTTGTAGGTCGCAATCTGAGTGGCAATCGAGCCATTTTGTGGGTTCGTGATAGCTTCGAACTTGTGTTCAATAGCTTTTACAGTTTCTTGATAAGTCGCTTTGCCTACATAGTCCTTCTCAACTAGCTCACGTACAGCCGTCGCTTGTTTCGCACTCTCCTCGCGAGTATAACGCTGTAAAGCTTCCTGTCGCTGACCGTCTTTATTGACATATTCCTGAATAGCTGATAAGTCAGTTCGCAATCCCTGAGCCGTCCGCTCAAAAGTAGCCTTAGCTTCAGTGATAAGACCATCAGTGTCTTCAGGCGCTGGACTCCAATCTGTCGCTAGAGTACCTTTTTCAAATTTAATTTTGCGAACCGAATAGCTATTATTTCCAGCAAAATCGTACAAGGCCATCTCACCTCTTGCATAGCGGGGGTCATCGTTTGGAAAGATAACTGGACCTGTGAACGTGAACCGTTGCCAGTCCTTGCTTGGAGTGATGTCTGCACTAGCTTTCAGACCGAAGCGGTTATTTTGATAATGATAAAAATGTAGAGGACGAATCTCGCCACCTTCATTGATTTTTAAATCAAACGAGAGAGTCCAAATTTCCCCGACATTTTCTTGTGAAAGGTAGGGATGCAGAGGAAAGGCGAAGAAACGAATTTTTGTTTGAACTTTTTCAGAGTCTTGATAATAGTTCCGACCACCGACTCTTAAGTTTGAAAATTCTTCTCTCAATTTCCCGGCTTCAGCCACGACCAGAGTCTTATCTGCTTTATCTTTGGTTGCGTTCAAGATTTCTTGACGGATAGAACCAGCTCGCACCTCAAATTCAGCCAGGCTCAACATCTGATTTAGCTTGTTCTGCGTGTTTGTTTCAAGACTCTTCACGGACTGCCTAATATTTTCAGCAGTCACATTGAGCGAGCTGATATCCGCTTTGGTTCTTAAACCTTCAGTCAGACGGCTCACACCAGCATCAAGTGCATCTGCACGCTGTCTGAAGTTAGATTCAACTGTTAAAATCTGACCGTCAGTATCTTCAATTGCCGGACTCCAGTCTGTCGCTAGAGTACCTTTTTCAAGTTTAATCCTGCGCACAGAATAGCTATTGTTTCCAGCGTAATCGTATAAGGCCATTTCTCCCCTAGAATAACGAGTGTCATCGTTTGGGAAGATAACTGGACCTGTGAACGTGAACCGTTTCCACTCTTTACTTGGAGTGATGTCAGCACTAGCTTTCAGACCGAATCGATTTGTTTGGTAATGATAAAAATGTAGAGGGCGAATTTCGCCACCTTCATTAATTTTTATGTCAAATGATAAAGTCCAAGTCTCCCCTACATTTTCTTGTGAAAGATATGGATGCAAAGGAAACGAAAAGAAACGCGTACTTGTTCGAATCTTCTCAGAATCTCGATAGTAGTTTCTGCCACCAACTTCAACACTCGCTATCTTACTAGCTAGCTCCTCGGCTGTCTGTGTGAGTTCTGACTTGCTAGCCTTACCGTTGGCCAAGTTGGTCAGCTCAGCCAGTCTACGCGTCGTCGTCTCTTCATACGTCGCTTGCGCTGACTTCACACCAGCCAATTCATTCTTGGTCTTGTTAAGTGCTTCAACTTGCTTGGCAATCTCAGCTTCAGCCTGCGCCTGTTTCGGTCGAATATCGTTCGTAATGGTCCGTTTCAGAGCATCTAAATCACCCGACAAAGCCGTCTGAGCGCTCGTAGCCTGTCTCTTGAATTCTTCAAGTTTGGCAATTGAATCCAACCCAATGCGCTTGGCTTCCTGAGCTAGTAAGCTGCTTGTGCCAGCGTTTCTCAAGGCTTCTTCAGCTTTTTGTCTTGCTTCATTGATTGCTGCATTATCGAACGACTGAAACTTCTTGTCGATTTCATCAGAGATTTGACGTTTGACTTCTTCGGCTCTTTCCTTTGCACGTTGCAGTTCATTGTCAAACTCTAGCTTATTAACACGAATCTTCTCGTCAAACTCTTTATCTCTTCGTTCTACTTCAGCAACAATAGCTTGTCTAATAGAACTTTCACTAAATCCACCAATCGCGTCCTTCAAAGCCCGCTGGCGTGTTGAACGGTCTTTAGCTTGAAGCGTTTGATAATCACCTAATTCAACAATCGAGCGATTCTCGTTTAACTTATCGATTACCAGTTTATGAATACGCGCTTCAAAAGCAATCCCTATCTGATCTCTAACAATCGCTACACTGTCACCAATCCAAATGTCCTGCTCAATAGCGTTTGACAAATCAAGTAGATTGGCTTTAAACGTAACGATAGGAACGGAAAGACGTTGCAACTCTTTATAAGTCGCCTTTAACAACTCGACCGGGTCTTCAATATCTTCGTTCGTATAGACACCAAAACGATGCTTGATAACACCATTTTGATGTAGACCGTAGATATTCCTAGCAGCTTCATTACTTACGTAATTTTGCCCAGCTGGCTTATCAACAGGGTCACCTCTTGATACAGACCACGAAACATCTTTAAACTGGATTCTACGGCCATATCCACCCGTAGCTTCACCAGATTCATTCGTTTTCTCTTCGCCCTTACCACGACCTATGAGAGCCGTCACGACATCGTCAGACGATTCTTCATAGGTTACATTCAGGATATTAGAGCCATACTCAAATTGATGTCCTGTAACACGTCCAAAACGTTGATTGAGGTCGATATATCTCCCGATGATTTTATTTTCAACAAAGGTATATCTAACTTTGAACTCGCAAGCATAAGATTCAATTATCTTAACAAGCGCTTGTCTGACTGAAATGTAATAGAACGACAATCTGCCGGTTCTAGTCAGGCCGTCTGTATTACCAAGCTGATAGCCTGTCCCTTCTAAAATCTCACTCAACACTTGATCAGCAGAACCACCCGGTCGCTTATCTTCAATGATGAATGAGTGTAAATCACTTTCTGCTCTATCAATTCCTTCAATAGTCAGACCAATGTCATAGGATTTTTCAGAAATCCTAAACAAACAAAAAGCCCTGTCTCGTGATTGAAATCCGAAAAACTGGGCTTCTTTTATAACTTCAGGCTTGTAATCAACAGGGATTTCAAAGCTAGACCTATCAAACTGATTCAATTCAACCGTATGAGTAAACTCTGCAAGGCTCGCTTCATCGATTACGTCAATCAATTCTTCTGTCTGATTAAATAAATAGATCATGCGAACACCTCTTTATACTCAATGCTATTCAACAGAGCGCCTACAACTTGAAATGTATTCACACCTTTTTGAAGTTTAAAATATCGACTATTAACCATGTCAAAGTTCATCAACTCGTTTCTATCATTCAACTTGATTTCTCTCGTCTCACAATTAACAAGTAGATTTGAACCTTGAATGTAAGTAGCCTTTAATCGAATATACTTCTGAGTTTCAAGATGTAAAATCCGAATTTCAGAGCCTGATTGCGTTGTAAGTCTCAAGATTGGTTCTATTGGAAAATCTCCGTTGTAGGTTATCTTGTTGGTTGTTGCTGTTTTAGGCTCGGTATACTTGAACGGGTCGTGACAGATAAAATGCAACTTGATAACTGTATCATTCGCATCTTCCAGTTCTGGTTTCTTAACTTTTGAAAAGATAGCTTTATAATATCGCCCTGAATCATCACCAAATACTAATTTTTTAGCTTGACGGGAAAATAACAAGCGATTTAATCGTTCGTACTGTCTCCGCATGCCTAAATCAGTGAAGCCTGTTAACTTGACCTGTATCTCTATCTCACGCTCTTGATAAGTCGCACCATACAGATATTGACCGTCTCGACCTTTAATAGTTGCAGTTTCATGATGAAAATCAAGGACATCACGCCCTGTGGTATTCGCCACAAAGAACGTTCCGTCCTCGTTATTCATTTCTCGATTGAGGCTCACATCACCAAATCGAACTTCTAGGCCAGAGTTAAATGTTGGCGTGCCTCTGATTGTGTCGTTAAAAGTATACATTTAAAACACCATTAAAGGCTTTGAGCCTTCAATCTTATCCTTTCTTCTTTACTTTGGATATTCGAAATGTCAGAAACAAAGGCTCTGAAGTCATTTGATCCAAGAGCGAGGTTAATAATAGCCGGTTCTTTCGTCTGATTGACTTCATAAGTAGCTGACAATGTGCCAGATACGTTATTTGAGAAATCCCCCTGCAAGGCATTAGACATTGCTGAAACTCTAGAACCTGCATCATCAAACATCGAACGAATGCCGTCTGCCATTCCAGATACATTGTTTTTGACATATTCAAAACCACCCATCAAAGCAGCATTGAAACCACTCATGATAGCTTGACCGGCTGGAATCAGCAATCTACGGTCATACGAGATAGGACCTTTATGCGCAGCAATCCAGCTAGCGATACCACCGACGAAATCAGTAACCGCACCCCACATCGATTTCAAACCGCCCAAGAAACCTTCCATGATAGCACGACCTGCACCACTTAAATCAATGTTCCACAACCTGTTAAAGAAGCTTTTAACTGCTTCAATAGCGTTAGAGACTCCATTTTTTAACGAATCCAACACATTTAGGAATCCATCTTTTAATGAATTAGCTACATTGATAACAGTGCCTTTGATATTGTTGATAGTATTTGAAATAAAATCTTTAATACCATTCCAGATCGTTGTTACAGTATTTTTAATTGTTCCCAAAACCGTACCAATAATAGTACTAATAGCATTGATTACTGTTGAGATAACAGACTTAATACCTTCCCAAACAGTCTGCGCTATACCTTTAATATTCTCCCAAGCACCGCTCCAATCGCCTTTGATAATAGATGTAACTGTGTTGATAATACCTGCTATTACATTCAATACCGTTGAAATGATTGTTGAAATGATTGTCCAAACAGTCTGAACGATTGTAGTAAACACAGTCCAAACCGCATTCCATACCTCTTGAACAATCTGCATCCCCGTCGTTATCACGTTTTGGATAACTTGGATAGCGCTTGTTATAAACTGCTGAATAGCAGTCCAAACTGTCTCAATGACAGGTTGAAGCATGTTCCACGCAGTCGTTGCAACGTCTACGATACCATTCCAGATTGTAGACATGAACTCAGAGAAACCAGACCACAAACCTTTGATTGTTTCGACAATCGGCGTCAGAAACTCTACAAAGTCATTCCATGCAGCAGTAGAACCTTCTGTAATGCTATTCCAAAGATTAGTGAAGAAATCAACTAGACTGTTCCAAGCGGTCTTAATAGCTTCAATGATTGGCGTCACTACTTCAACAATACCATTCCAAACAGTTGTAGCTACTGAAACAATCCCGTCCCACAATGCTGAAAAGAAATCTTTTAAAGCATTCCAGACGTTCATCAAGCCTTCGACAATAGGACGAGCGCCTTCTAAGAAGCTATTCCAGACATCTGAAACTATCTGTTTAATACCTTCCCAAAGTCCAGAAAAGAACTCAGTAATGCTATTCCACGCATTCTTAATTGCATCGATAACCGGCTGAGCCTTCTCTATGAAACTATTCCAAGTGTTTGAAGCAGTTTCTTTGACTCTATTCCATAAGTTAGAGAACCATTCTACCAAACCACTCCACGCACTTTGGATTTTTTGCCAAGCACTTGAAGCAACATTAACGATGCCGTTCCAAAGTCCTTTGAAGAAGTTCCTGAACGCTTCGGATTTATGCCAAAGAAAAACGAACGCTGCACCGATTGCCACGATTGCAGCAATCACTAAGCCAACAGGACCTAGAAAACTAATTATCGCAGTAACTGCCGTACCAATCCATCCACCTATCTTACTGAAGATATTCAGACCACCTACTGCTACTTTGGCAAGCGTTGAAGTCTCAGACATGAAATACAATGCTGAACTTGCTGCCTTAGAACCTCTAGCAATTCCAAATAAGGCAGTCCCTACTCTTGTAGCGCTTTGCAAGCCACCAAAAACACTCTTAGTCGTACTTACTGCACTGTTCAAGCCAATCAAGACATCCGTCGCTAACTTAGTCGTCCTTTGGGCAGTTTTAAATGCAAGAAACGCCGAAGCAATCGCTCGTATCTGTTCAGGACTTAGGCTTTGAACAACTTTAGCAAACGACTGGATAGCCTGTGAAGCTATGCTTAAACCTTTACCAATCTTTTCACCAAAAGAAGCCATGTCGCCACCAGAAAGAGCTGATGCTACTTTCTTGATAGCTTCCCAAACTTCACTCAACGCTTTCTTGAAGTCAGCAATTGCGCTTGTATTTGAGAAACCTTGCCAAAATTCCTTGATTTTAGCAACAGATGTACTCACGAATGAAGCTATCTTCTCAGCTATTGCATTGAAGTCAATCTTATTTAGAACCTCTTCAAGACTTGTAGCTAACTTATTAAAATCAATCTTATCAAGCTGATTCATGATCGCTTCAAGAGCCTTGATACCTGCTTTAGATAAGGCATCAAAAGCTGGTTTTAGTTTGTTAGCTAACGTCTCTTTCAAACCGTCAAGTGCCTGGTCTATCGTCTTATAGCTCGTGGCCATGTCCTGCATAGACATCCCGGCACGTTTAAAGGCTTCAGCGAAATCCTCAGTTTTAACCTGACCTGCTTGGATTTTGGTAATCAATTCATTGAGTGATAACCCCATTTCTTTGGCCACAGCGCTCATACCTGCTGGTGCCTGTTCCATCATGATCCGGAAATCCTGCCAAGTGATTTTTGGTTTAGCCAAAGCCTGAACCATTTGTTGAGACAGTGATTTCATCGCTTGCTTCGGATTTTCAGCAGATGCAGCAAGCCCACCCATAGCCTCAACTAGTTCACCGCTATCTTGACGACCGATTGCAGCCATCTGTGAGAACGTGCTAGCCATATCTGAAGCTGAGTAGATGGTTTTAGTCGCATAGTCCTGCATGGCTTCCTTAGCTTGGTTGATTTGGTCTTTGCCCCAACCTAGCTTACTAAGGTTTCCGTCAAACGTGTCCCATGCTTTCTTGGAACTATTCAACTCACCGACCATTTCACCCAAAGAACTCCTGATACTTCCAAAAGCCGAAGTAACTGCTGAACTAACCAAGTTAGCGCCCAACATCGATTTAAACATTGAACCACTCTTATTTGAAATAGTATCAAATGCGGATGATGTCTTTTGAAGTCCATTAATAGCTTTCTGTAGTCCGTTCAAAGTAGAACTCATTCCTTTATCGACCGCAGTTAATACCGCTTCGACTGAATAAGTTTCTGCCATTATATACCTCCTTTCATTACATATTTGCTCTCAGTAAGAGTTGTTTCTCTTTATCTGAGAGTTGATACTTTTGCTTGTTAGTATCTTTTTTCTTGTAAAAATCACTGTATTTTCGATACAAAGGAGTTTTACCGTCCGATTTAGTAGCTTCTACCTGTCTAGATAACCAAGCAGAACGATGTAAGAGTTCATCTTCATCTTGCTTTCTCAATAACACCCCAGTCATTAACAAGTCATACTCATACATTGTCATACGACCAATCTCGTTCATGTCTGTGATATTCAAAAATCGAACGCAATTTATAATGATTTCCTCAAACGTTTCAAGAGATGATTTCTCAATTATTTCTTGAGGCCTTGGTTCATCTCCGACATCAAAGACTTACCCGCATTTGACTCACTCAATTCTTGAAGTACATCATCAAACAATTGCTCTAAATCTTCATGTTCTTCAACGAATGTTTCAACATCAACCAAAGAAGGTCGTGGGCTTTCTGTAACTGTTCCGTGATAAATAACATCAGCCAATGAAGCGATGTTCTTAGCGTACAATTCAGGAATTTTAGCAGATAGAGCCATGCCAAATTTCAAGCCTTGTTGCTCGATTGGATAAGCTTTATCAAGCGAACGAACGAATTTAACGCCAAATTTCACGTTGTAAGTTTTATCTTTGATTACTAATTGCATTGTTGTTTCTCCTTTTTTCTAAAAAATACAATAAAAAAGAGAGGCATGAACCTCTCTTAATTTCTACCCACCGATACCAGGTACTCCAGATACTGAAGTTGCAGGACTTGGTGAGCTAGTTGTTGTTTTAGTAGTGTCAGCAAACTCGTACTGAACCACTTCAGCTTGGCTTTCGTTAAGAGTAGCATATCCATTGACACCAGTACCATTTACTGCGATTTCTAGCTCCAACTCAATCAAATCTTCAGCGTTCTTAGTTTTTTTGAACGATGTCAAGTAACCTTGATAGTAAGTTGCTTCGTATTTGTCGCCTTGCTTTTTAGCGTTCTTTTCGATTTCCCAGACTTCGATAAGTTCACCTTTGTCCATAGCTTTTTCAAGTTTTTTAACCAACTCATCATCTTTAGCCATGATTGTTGTAGCAGTGATTGAAACCTCAATACCACCGACAGATTGAAGAACACCGTCTTTAGTCTTAACTGAGTTAGCGTCACGGCTCTTCTCGGATGAGTGTTCAGTTTGGAATGCTAGTTTAGCACCGTCTACTTTGCTTGCTTCACTTAGCAAACGGAACAATAGAATACTGTCAATCCCTTTTTTTGCAATTGGCATTTTTTATCCTCTTTCTTTTATAAAATTGTAAATACTAAACGAACACGACCACGTTTTAGCGGTTCGACTGTCGTGTTATCGTCAAAAAGCGATATTGTAGACTGCGAGATATTTAAAGCTAGATGATAACCATCTGCCTCGCTAATCTTCATCGCTTCAGCTAAGATACTCGAACACATATCTGATACTTGTTTACGTTTTTTACGGGTACTCCACACCGACAAAACCAACTCTACTGTGCCTTTCACATCCGTTTTATTTGGAACGAGATTCGTCGTCGTGTCCTCAAATTCAACGAACGGATAAGGAACGTTGTCGTCTGGCTTGTAATCGTATGTTTTGTAACCCAAAAAAAGACA
Organism: Streptococcus mitis SK579; assembly: GCF_000257905.1. Classification (GTDB taxonomy): domain Bacteria; phylum Bacillota; class Bacilli; order Lactobacillales; family Streptococcaceae; genus Streptococcus; species Streptococcus mitis_L. Next base: position 3,338 of record NZ_AJJL01000080.1, on the reverse strand, counting down.
ACGTTTAAATACGCTGTCAAAAATTGCTTGCTCTCTTGATTTCATTTGACCAACCTTTCCAAATCGCTCTTAAAGAGTTTTTTCTGATCATCAAAAGCTGGCTTGATAAACGGTTGTGCGCTCATTTTGCGAGTTCCTAACTCAACATAAGCAGCATAATCAGTCCCAGGCGCTACTCTATACTTAAACCTATCTATCTTGCTACTGTTAACAGAGATAGAGCGTTTAGTAGCTCCTGTCGGTTTAACAAATCGCCTTTTTTGACCTCTGCCCTCATAGTGACCTCTAAACTTGGAAGCATTGGTAACTGCTTTTTTCTGCATAGCTACACCATTTTTTTCAATGATACGTTCTACCTCTTCCATTTTAGCGACTCTTTGAAGTTTAGCTTGAAGTTTATCAAGGCCTTTTAATTCAAATCGTAAGCTACCCAATAGAGTTGTCCTTTTCTAAGTAGAATACTCTTCCAGACTGCTTATCTGCCCTGCATTTATAGCGTTCTTTTCGATAATTGAGATAAGTGAATGCGATTTTAGGTGCATTTTGGAAATAAACCACTTTTGAACCTCGTTTATACTCGCCAAAAACTGAGACTTGTTTGTCGATACCCAAGTCCATAATATGAACTGGAACAATCAACTTTTCATCTTCACTAGAAGTATATTCGCCTGTCTCTGGATCATACTCTTCTTGTTTCTTAGCGATAAGCTCCACTCTTTCGTTATATCTCATAGCATCTTAAACCCCGCATTAAACGTTTTTGAGCAAACACGCTTTATCACACTATCGTATTCTTTGAAATCATCAGAGTTAAATCTCATAGATGTGCCTTCCAAGGAATGATTACTCATCCCTTCAGCACCTATCCTATTAAACCGTTTAATAATGACCTCGGTAATGATATACTCAAGGCCTTCTGGGACATCATCCACGCCTGCATAAGCTAAAAAATTTGAAGTTGTCAACATTGCTATGGTTGTGAGCAACTTATCTTGAAGATTATCCTCAATACCTAACAATATCTTTGCTTGAGCGATATTTGCCATGTTATCCCTCCAGTACTGCGATAAGGTCCTCTTTGTTTAACGTTGAATAACCTTCGATATTGCGCTCTCGGGCAATATCTTTTAAGTCTTTAACCGTTAAGTCGCTGTAATCGATAACTTCAGTTTCAGCAGGCTTTTTAGGATGATGTCGTCGTAACATCATTCCCATCAAGCACCTCCGAATTTAACGACTTTTGAAGGGTCGTACAAGTATACACCGTAATGTTCATCACCAGTGATAACCGTTGTCTTTTTAAGGATGTCACGGTCTGTTTCAATAGCTACATCACGTTTAAGGTTGATAACGAATGCTCCGTATTTAGCAACATCGTCTGTATCTGTGTCAGCAGCTGAAACTTTAACAAGGAAACCTTTACCTTTTTCAACTTTCTTTGAACGTACGATTTGAACGCCATGCGCTTCACCAAAAGTTCCTGAAACAACGATGTTAGCACCGATTTCTGAACCACGAACCCACTCTTTAGCAGTATCTTTACGCAAAGCAATAGCATCTTCTGGGTTGATAAGAGCAACATAGCGAGCATCTTCTTCATCTGCGAATACTGCCAAGGCTTTATCAAGTGCATCACCAGTTGTGGGTGCTTCAGCGACGAATTGAGTAGCTTTTTTAGCTTCTTCGATCAAATCATTATCTACTTTGTTAGCGATAGCCAAAGCAATTTGGTGTGTAGCTTGACCAATTGGGTCGCCGTAACCAGAAAGAACTGCTTCGTCTGTAAGTTCGATACCTTTCCCGGCTTTTTTGATTGTCATTGTAGACTTTTTAGTAGTCAATTGATCAGGCTCGATTGCTACGCCTTCTTCAATGTCTTTGGCATCTCCAGAGTATTCCCATTTAGGTACTGTGATAGTAGTACCTGGTTGCCCAACAAGCATGCGCTCAACATAAGCAAGTGGTGTGAATTTAATCATTTTGTCAAGTTTAGCCGATACCATATCAGCCATCACTTCAGGATTAATCATCTGTGCAAGTTTAGTTTGTGTCATTGTCTATTATCCTTTCAATTTATGATAAAGTTCTGGGTTGTTTTGGAGCAGTTCGTTTCTACTCTGGTAACCCATTCTGTTAAATTGTTCTTTGGTAATTTCACCAGCTGAAGTGTCTTCCATCTTCTTCGGTGTCTTACCTTTCAGTTTCTCGCTGACCTTTTTATCAGCAAGTTCATTCACTAAAGCTACAAAGCTTTCTACAGCCTCCTGCGTGCTCTCTGCGGTATCTTTGACAACAATTATCATCAACTGCAATACCGCCCTCAGAGAGCATTTTAGAGGCTTCTCGCTCTAGTCCGCTACGATTGATTTTAGCTTCCAGTTCAGCAATGTATGCTTTTTGTTTTTCCTGCTCATACTCTGCTTTCTGGGCTTCGTTCATCTGACGTAGTTTTTTCGCTTCGTTCTCCTTGGCTTCCTGCTCTGATTTCCACTTAGCAAATTTCTTATCGATGATAGCATCGACATCTGCGTCCGTGTACTTCTTCTCGTCTTGCGGTTGTGGTGCAGGTTCTGCAGGTACCTTTTGTTCTTCAACCGTTTCGACTGTTTGTGTTTCTTCGTTCATTGCGAACCTCCTATTTTTAAAGTCGTCCCCGACTGTAATTTCCATAGCTTTTTTAGTCTTCAATGCTTGGACAATATAAAAACCGTACGGGATTCCATACGGTTTATAGCATTTTACAGTGATGTATAGCAGTCTATTCCTGCAAGTCAAGATGTTAGATCACCTCCTAATCTTTAATGGCACGATTTGAAACCTTGGCGTAAACATCCACATAAGTCTCATTCTTGTCTCCGTTATGCGTGATTTCTGCATAATTTCCACAAGGCTCGCTTGATGTAATTGTGTTCGTACTAACAAGAGCTTTCCAATTTTGCAGGGACTTGCTAAACCAAACTACAAAGCAGTCTTCTGCTTTGATTTCACGATCTGATAAGCGCGAAAATTCTTGTGATGCCAATTGTTTTGCTTTTTCTAACATTTCATTCCTCCGTTTTTTCATATGTTTGTGCAAAAATATCAGGCTTGCATGGATAAAATTCACCTTGCACTTCCTCAATAATATAATCCCCTTTTTGAGCTACCATATCTCCCTCAAGTGTGGGAATTACAATACTTAAATCAGAGCATAAAGTATTTTGTCCAATAAATTCTCTGATTTCTTCATAATTTGAGCCAATAAACCTAATAGCCTCAATTACAACAGGTTTCTTTCTGTATTTCATTTCTTCAATCCTTTCTGGGCAACAAAAAAGCGCCTAGATTACTATCTAAGC
>NZ_AJJL01000079.1 GCF_000257905.1 Streptococcus mitis SK579 | reverse complement strand
TCTTTGATTTTCATTGAGTATTAGCTATGTTCATCAGAATATCTCATCACTCGAATAAGGTAGGAGAAAAATTTGAAGAAAAAAATAACATCAGTTGTCGTGAAACGGGTTATGTGGACGATTTCTTTCTTGTTCATTTACGTTCTAGGAAGTAGATTGACCCTTCCCTTTGTAAACGTTAATGACACGAGTTTTTTGGGTGGAACTGCAGCTTTCTTAGCCTTTTCTACGTCTATAACAGGTGGAAATCTTCGGAGTCTTTCCCTATTTTCAGTTGGACTGTCTCCATGGATGTCGGCGATGATTTTATGGCAAATGTTTAGCATCTCTAAAAAAATGGGATTGGGGAGTTTACCACTTGAAGTTCAAGATCGACGAAAAATGATATTAACATTTGTCATCGCTTTAATCCAAGCACTAGCCATTACTCTAACTCTCCCTATTCAGTCAGGGGTGAATTATGGGCTAGTCTTGACCATGAATGTTCTACTCTTGATTGCGGGCACCTTTTTCTTAGTCTGGTTATCAGATTTGAATTCTTTGTTTGGTGTCGGAGGGTCTCTAGTTATCTTGATGTCAAGTATGGTGTCTAGTATGCCAGAAAACATCTTAAAAAGTATCAAAGAATTACAAGTTGGTCCCTTATTGATTGTGGCTCTTTTGATGCTTTCAGTGGTATTTTTAGCGATTGCAGTTAGAGTTCAGAGAGCTCGTTATCGAATTCTGGTAAATAAGATTATGATACACAATCGCTTTAAACGTTATTCTTATTTGGATATTTTGCTGAATCCAGCTGGAGGGATGCCCTTTATGTATGCCATGTCCTTGGTATCCATCCCACAATATAGCTTGTTGCTTCTTCAGATGGTTTTACCGAAAGAATCGTGGATTGGGGAGTGGATTAGCCGTTTTGCAATTGGTCAGCCAATTTGGATCTTCACTTATATTGTTGTTTTGTTTATATTAGGGATTGCGTTTGCATTTGTAAATATGAATAGTGAAGAAATTGCTGAGAGAATGAAAAAATCTGGAGAATATATTTATAATATCTATCCTGGAGAAGATACTAGTCGTTATCTCGGAAAATTGATATTTCGTTTTGCAATCATTGGGTCTATCTATATCGTATTTATGGCAGGATTTCCAATGTTGATTGTCTTATATGATCCGCGCTATATGCAACTAAGTATGCTTGCAGGCTTATTTTTGATTTTTAATGGAATGTTGTTTAATATCAAGGAAGAAATTGATGCCTTGACATTAAACGAGAATTATCGACCACTCTTAGAAATCGATTCATAATTGTGAGGAGAAGCTATGTATTATTTCATTCCTTTTTTGGAGCGCAACAATTCATCTTGGCAAGCCAATATTGTGCCTTGGTATAGGACTCCTTATCGCCTAGAATTTGATGATATCTTACACCAAATTCGGATTTTTAAACGCCAAGAATTAGAATCTAAGATGCTATGGTTGACTTATCATCCTCATCTACGCTACTTGTTACACAGACAAGATTTATTGGAGTCGGATGTTTTCTCCGTTTTTGATGCCATTCAAAACATTGAAAATGAGGAGATGCATCCCTTACAGTTAAAAGACTTGATATGGGATGAAGACTGTGACTTTATCTATACTCCTTTTGTAGTTGTAGTTAAGCAGCAAGGGGAACTCTATGCTCATATTGAATATGGTTCAGAAGGCTTCATCAGCTATATCACTTACTTTAAGGATAACCAAGTTGATTTCATTTGCTATTTTGATGATCGAGGCTTTTTGTCTAGCCTTATAGAGTATGAGGATCAAAAACCAGTTACTCGTTATTATTACAATGCAAAGGGACAGTGGCAACTGAGGGAAAATTTGCAGGGCGAAGAGCCAATTGTAAAGATAAATCCAGCAGTAAGCTATCGTTTTGGAAAATTAGTTTATGACAGTATAGATGAAGTCATTTGGGAATTCTTAGCAACATTTTTAAATCAAGACTATGAGGTTGGAGATTCATTTGTTTTGGCTGCTCATACTAAGTTTCAAAATCAATTGTTAGAAAGATTGCCAGAAGAAGCTCCAAAAATTATAAGTTTCTTTATTGAAAGAAATCAAGCAGATGATTTACAAGCTCATCATCAGCTAGTAGAACAGTCTAGATTTTTGATTAGTGATCGGAAAGATTTTCTTGAGCGATTACAAGAGGCTTATCCACAATTTGCTTCTAAAATGCACCATTTACCATCTTTTGATACGCGCTTGAAGTTAGGTCTCAGTCAACGGTTAAAGGAATCAAAAATTTATGTCCAATTAGATATACAGGTGCAACAAGATCCAGAAGTCTTGTATGAAGTTTTGCATTTTGTCTCGAAAAATCCTTTGACCGAGGTTGTTTTTTCAGTATTTAATGCAGAAGGTTATCAAATAGAAGCTTTGCAGAAGCAACTCGATTCGCTGATTATAGAACGTCTTAACCCAAGGGATCTGTTAAAGGATACTGTGGTATCTGATGCGGAAAATACATTAGAGGAAAATACCAGAGATGATTATCGCTTTAAGATTAGCAATCTAAATGATGAGATGGGCTTAATTCGTGAGTTAGAATATACTCGTTTAATTGTTGATTTAAATCCAGTCGCTAATATTTACACACAGATTGCAGGGATTAGTGCAGGAATTCCTCAAATCAACTTACAAGAGTCAGAATATGTGACTCACTTACAAAATGGTTATATTCTATCAGATTTGTCAGAGTTTAGTAAAGCTGGGCACTACTTTTTAGATACCCTGAAACATTGGAATCAAGCCTTAATTTACTCAATTGATAAGATTCGACAAAATACAGGTGATCAATTTGTAGATAAGTGGGAAAAATGGTTAGAGGAGGCAAAAAGTGAGCAATAAATTACAGATTTTGCAGATTGGTAGCAGAAACTGGAGCCATGACTATGAGCTTCCTGAAAATATGGATTGGCACTTCTTTTGGCCGAGATCAACGACTGCCATAAAGAAAGTCATGAAAATGGAAGGCTTAAGAACTTTTTCAGCTGTTTTGGTTGAAAATCCTGAGCACTTATCGGATTTGATTCCGTTAATGAGAAAGATCACTCCTTATACGATTTTCTACCCTGATACAGTTGAGCCTCAATCAAAAGATCTTCAAGACTTCTTGAAAAAAACTTGTGCTCAAGCAACAGATTTTTCAAACCCAGCAGAACTTTTGAGACTTCTATCTAAAGCTCTGTTTAGAGGACAGTATGGGGATAAGTTGGTTCCAATTGATATGATTGTCAATCCTGCTTTTACGGGAAAGGTTCGATACAACGGTTATGAAAATTTAGAACTCCTAGGGGAGTACGGCGACGACTTCCGCCCCCTAATCAGCTGGAAGTATAATATCCGAGCTAGCGAATTTAACCCAGTTGAACTCTGGCTTGAATATGAGAAAGATTGGACTTGTGACATTCGCCTGATTGTTCGAAATATCCAAGATGGATCTACTGCTAATTTTGTCAAAGAGCGAGTTTTCACAGTTGAAGATATGCAGTCTGCCTTGGTACTGGATGATGATTTTTCTTCATTTATCAGTGTTTCTTTAGAAGCTAGAGGAGTAGGACATCTGAAAATAGGAGCTCTTCACCAGCGTTTAACGCGCTACCAATTTGGTAAATATGTTCTTGGTGGAGGTATCATCCATAATGACAAGCGTGAGGAGATCAATTACTTTTTCTATCCAGGAGACTTTAAGCCTCCTTTGAATATCTACTTTTCTGGTTATCGACGGGCAGAAGGATTTGAGGGGTTTGGAATGATGAGATCCTTTGGAGCGCCTTTCCTTCTCTTTCAAGATCCTCGAATCGATGGAGGGGCTTTCTATCTGGGTGACGACTGTCTTGAAAATGGTGTTCGAAATGTCATTCAAGAACATTTGGATTTATTAGGATTCTCAAATAAGGAATTAATCCTTTCGGGGATGTCCATGGGGACCTATGGTGCTATGTATTACAGCTCTTTCTTTGAACCTAAAGCCGTGATTGTTTCAAAACCCTTGACCAATCTGGGCTTAATAGCAGAGCGAGGCAGACTTGAGGCACCTGGAATTTTCCCAACTGCTTTTGATATCTTGCGTCACCATTCTAAGGGGGAGGCTAGCTTAGATGCTATGAGAGCCTTAGATGACCGTTTTTGGACTCCTTTTAAAGAAGCAGATTTTAGTCAAACAATCTTTGGTCTCTCTTATATGAAAGAGGAAGACTATGATCCACGTGCTTATGATGACTTAGTAGCAGCCCTTTATCATACGGGTGCTCGTATTATGGTTAAGGGAACTTCTGGACGTCACAGCGATGATAGCACAACAAGTACTGCGTGGTTCAAGAATTTTTATAAGATGGTTTTAGAGCAGGATTTTGGGAGAAAGTTTTAATGTTGATCAAACGGAATAAAGAAATATACTGGGGAGAGTTTAAGGGAGCTAGTTTAGGAAATATCAGGCAGAATTCATTTTTGTTTGGTTCTATTGTCCTCTATCATTCAAGAGACCATGTTTATCTGGAAAATGATATGGTAAATTCTGGTACTATGATTCATGAGTGGACCTCAAGTTTTAACTTTCAAGGAAATCGCTTAACCCCAACCTTACCTCTTTTAAAAAGGGGCCATCGTTACCGTTTGTCTAGTCGGATGACTGTGCAACCTCAAAATGGTTTATACTTTAGGCTCATCTTTATGGATCGTTATGATAAGCAGGTTGGTCAAGTGATTGAAAAAGACTTGGATTTCACCTTTACTTATCCAGAAGAAGCCTATCATTACAGAGTACAGCTGTTGAGTGCAGGATTTCAAGCAGTTGACTTTCATTCATTTTCAATAGAAGAGGACGATTCTGAGTAAGATGTGGAACAAGAATAGACAATTGAGCAAGGTGAACAAAATCTTGCATCAAATCAATCTAAAAAAAGAAGAGATGGCCTCGCTAACAGATGATGAATTAGCAGGTAAAACTCAAGAATTTAAAGATAGAATTGCTGCTGGAGAAAGCTTAGACGATCTTTTAGTGGAAGCTTTTGCAGTTGTACGTGAAGCAGATAAGCGGATCCTAGGAATGTTTCCCTATGATGTACAGGTCATGGGTGGGATTGTCATCCACCAAGGGAATGTTGCGGAGATGAATACAGGTGAAGGTAAAACCTTGACCGCTACGATGCCAGTTTATCTCAATGCCTTATCGGGAAAAGGTGTTATGCTGGTGACGACTAACGACTATCTTGCCAAGCGTGATGCAGAGGAGATGGGGCAAGTATATGAGTTCTTAGGCTTGACGATTCGCATTCCCTTTTCTGAAGACGATGATGAAGAGTTAACGCCTGAAGATAAGCGGGAAATTTATAGTGCAGATATTGTTTATACTACCAACAGTGGTTTTGGTTTTGACTATTTGATTGATAATCTAGCCTCTAGTGACGATAAAAAGTACATGCCAGAATTTAACTTTGTCATCGTAGATGAGGTAGATTCAGTTTTGCTGGATAGTGCTCAAACTCCCTTGGTCATTTCAGGTTCACCTAGGGTACAGTCCAATTTTTATGGAATTATTGACACCTTGATGACAACTCTAGTTGAGGGGCGAGATTATATCTTTAAGGAAGAAAAAAAAGAAGTCTGGCTTACCACTAAGGGAGCTAAAACTGCGGAGAGCTTTTTAGGTATTGACAACCTCTATTCAAAAGAGCATAGTATACTAGCAAGACACTTGACCTTTGCTCTACGAGCTCATACCTTATTTAAAAGGGATAAAGACTACATCATCCGTAAGGGTGAGAAGGACGAAGAACTCGTATTGGTAGATCAAAGTACAGGTCGTTTATTAGAAATGACCAAATTACAAGGTGGTTTACACCAAGCCATTGAGGCAAAAGAGCATGTTCCTTTATCTGAAGAAACACGGGCGATGGCCTCAATTACCTATCAAAGCTTATTCAAGAAGTTTAAAAAAATCTCTGGAATGACTGGGACAGGAAAGGTTGCAGAGAAAGAGTTTTTAGAAACTTATGGGATGTCAGTGATTCAAATTCCTACTAATCGTAAGAAACAGCGAATTGATTATCCAGACAATCTCTATGTTACCCTACCTGAGAAAGTGTATGCATCGCTTGCTGAGATTAAATATTATCATGAAAAGGGTAATCCTTTATTGATTTTTGTTGGATCGGTAGAAATGTCGGAACTCTACTCCTCTCTATTATTACGTGAAGGAATTGCACATAACGTTTTAAATGCTCATAATGCGGCGCGTGAAGCTCAGATGATTGCTGAATCGGGTCGCATGGGAGCTGTAACAGTTGCAACATCTATGGCTGGTCGTGGGACTGATATTAAACTTGGTCCTGGAGTTGCCGAACTTGGTGGACTTGTTGTCATTGGAACAGAAAGGATGAGTAGTAAACGCATTGACTTACAGATTAGAGGGCGTTCCGGCCGCCAAGGAGATCCAGGACTATCGAAATTTTTTGTCTCACTAGAAGACGATGTTATCAAGAAGTTTGGTCCTCCTTGGGTTCATAAGATGTATAAGGATTATACAGTAAACCAGCAGATAAGCCCTGAACCCCTAGAAAGAAGGCGTTATCGGAAATTAGTAGAAAAAGCACAGAAAGCAAGCGATAGCGCTGCTAGATCGTCGAGAAGTCAAACTTTAGAGTATGCTGAGAGCATGAATATCCAAAGAGAGATGGTCTATGGTCAAAGAAATCGATTGATTGATGGAACCGAGGATCTTGATGGTTTTGTGGTAGATGTACTAGATGAGTTCATAAAAAAAAGCTTGTCAGAAGAAGCATTTGAAAGTAGAGAAGAACTCTATCATTTTATCGTTAAAAATATCAGTTTTCTCTATCATGCAGTTCCTCGAGAGTTGGATATGACGGATAAGGATGCTGTTAAACGAGTTCTGGAGATAACCGTTCAAAAGAGTTTACAGGAAAAACGAACGCTTTTGGAAACTCATGACTTCTTTTCAGATTTTCAGCGATTAGCCTTATTAAAGGCCATAGATGATAACTGGGTAGAACAGGTGGACTACCTGCAACAACTGAGTTTAGCAATCGGTGGGCAGTCAGCTGCTCAAAAAAATCCTATTGTCGAGTATTACCAAGAAGCCTATCATGGATTCGAAGAAATGAAAAGGCAAGTCAAGAAGGATATGGTTCGAAATCTATTATTGAGTCGAGTAGACATTTCACCTGATGGGGAAATTATGGCTTATTTTCCATAAAAGGGGGACAATATGACAATTTATAATATAAATTTAGGACTTGGATGGGCTAGTAGCGGTGTTGAATACGCCCAAGCCTATCGTGCTGGTGTTTTTCGGAAATTAAATCTGTCCTCTAAGTTTATCTTTACAGATATGATTTTAGCCGATAATATTCAGCACTTAACAGCTAATATTGGTTTTGATGATGATCAAGTGATTTGGCTTTATAATCATTTTACAGACATCAAGATTGCACCGACTAGCGTGACAGTGGATGATGTCTTGGCTTACTTTGGTGGCATTGAAAGTCGTAGAGAAAAGAATGGCAAGGTTTTACGTGTCTTCTTTTCTGATCAAGATAAGTTTGTTACCTGTTATTTGGTGGATGAGCATAAGGACTTAGTTCAACATGCAGAGTATGTCTTTAAAGGAAAATTGATTCGAAAGGATTACTTTTCTTACACGCGTTATTGTAGCGAATACTTTGCTCCCAAGGATAATGTTGCAGTCCTATACCAAAGAACTTTCTATAATGAAGACGGAACTCCAGCCTATGATATCTTGATGAATCAAGGGAAGGAAGAAGTTTATCGTTTCAAGGATAGGATTTTCTATGGGAAGCAAGCCTTTATGCGTGCCTTTATGAAATCCTTGAATTTGAACAAGTCTGATTTGGTCATTCTTGATAGAGAGACAGGCATTGGACAGGTCGTTTTTGAGGAAGCACAGGTAGCGCATTTAGCGGTAGTTGTTCATGCGGAGCATTATAGTGAAAATGCTACAAACGAGGATTACATCCTTTGGAACAACTATTACGACTACCAGTTTACCAATGCAGATAAGGTTGATTTCTTTATCGTATCAACTGACAGACAGAATGAAGTGTTGCAAGAGCAATTTGCCAAATATACTCAGCATCGTCCAAAGATTGTTACCATTCCTGTAGGAAGTATTGATTCCTTGACTGAGCCAAGTCAAGAACGTAAGCCATTTTCATTGATTACCGCTTCACGTCTTGCCAAAGAAAAACATATTGATTGGTTGGTCAAGGCGGTTATCGAGGCTCGTAAGGAAATACCTGAATTAACCATTGATATTTATGGTAGCGGTGGAGAAGATTCTCTGCTCAGAGAAATTATTGCAACTCATCAGGCTGAGAATTATATCCAACTCAAGGGGCATGCGGAACTTTCACAGATTTATAGCCAGTATGAGGTTTACTTGACTGCTTCAACCAGTGAAGGTTTTGGTTTGACCTTGATGGAAGCTATTGGCTCAGGTCTGCCCCTAATCGGTTTTGATGTGCCTTATGGAAATCAGACCTTTATAGAAGATGGGCAAAATGGTTATCTGATTCCAAGTTCATCTGACCATGTAGAAGATCAAATCAAGCAAGCTTATGCGGCTAAGATTTGTCAATTGTATCAAGAAAATCGTTTGGAAGCTATGCGGGCCCATTCTTATCAAGTTGCAGAAGGCTTCTTAACCAAAGAAATTTTAGAAAAGTGGAAGAAAACAGTAGAGGAGGTGCTCCATGATTGAACTTTATGATCGTTATAGTCAGGAAAGTCGAGATTTACATGAAAGTCTAGTAGCTACTGGACTGTCTCGACTTGGAGTGGTCATCGATGCAGATGGTTTTCTGCCTGATGGTCTGGTATCTCCTTTTACTTATTATCTAGGATATGAAAAGGGAAAACCTCTTTATTTTAACCAAGTTCCTGTTCCAGCTTTTTGGGAAATTTCAGGAAATAATCAGTCTGCTCGCATTGAAGATATGACAGAGGAGAGAGCCGTTATTCATTATGCTGATGGAATGCAGGCTCGCTTGGTTAAACAGGTAGACTGGAAAGACTTGGAAGGAAGAGTACGCCAGGTTGATCATTATAATCGCTTCGGAGCTTGCTTTGCTACAACGACCTATAGTGCAGATAGTGAGCAGATTATGACGGTTTACCAAGATGTCAATGGTAAGGAAGTTTTACTTGAAAACTATGTGACGGGTGATATCTTATTGACTTTACCTGGTCAGTCCATGCGTTACTTTGCCAATAAGGTTGAATTTATTACCTTCTTTTTGCAAGATTTGGAAATAGATACAAGTCAGCTTATCTTTAATACTCTAGCAACTCCTTTCTTGGTTTCCTTCCATCATCCAGATAAATCTGGCTCAGATGTTTTGGTTTGGCAGGAACCTCTCTATGATGCCATTCCAGGCAATATGCAGTTGATTTTGGAAAGTGATGATGTGCGTACTAAGAAGATTATCATTCCCAACAAGGCGACTTATGAGCGCGCTTTGGAGTTAACTGACGAGAAATACCATGATCAGTTTGTGCACTTGGGTTATCATTACCAGTTCAAACGTGATAATTTCCTAAGACGAGACGCCTTGATCTTGACCAATTCCGATCAAATTGAGCAAGTAGAAGCAATCGTAGAAGCCTTGCCTGATGTTGCCTTCCGTATTGCAGCAGTGACAGAGATGTCTTCTAAGCTCTTAGATATGCTTCGCTATCCTAATGTGGTCCTTTACCAGAATGCTAGTCCACAGAAGATTCAGGAGCTCTATCAACTGTCGGATATTTACTTGGATATAAACCACAGTAATGAGTTGCTACAGGCAGTTCGTCAGGCCTTTGAACACAATCTCTTGATTCTTGGATTTCATCAGACGGTGCATAATAGACTCTATATCGCTCCAGATCATCTATTTGAAAGTAGTGAAGTTGCTGCTTTGGTTGAGACCCTTAAACTTTCCCTTTCAGATGTTGAACAAATGCGTCAGGCACTTGGCAAACAAGGCCAACATGCAAATTATGTTGACTTGGTACGATATCAGGAAAACATGCAAACTGTTTTAGGAGGCTAATATGTCAGAGGAAGATTTATTTTACAAAGACGTTGAAGGTCGCATGGAAGAGTTGAAACAAAAACCTATCAAGAAGGAAAAAGAAACCCGAGGGGAAAAGATTAGTAAGACTTTTTCACTCTTACTGGGTTTGATGATTCTGATTGGTTTGCTCTTTACTTTGCTGGGAATTTTGAGGTAGATCTATGATTGAAATACTAATTGTTTTAGCTATTATCCTATCTCTTGCTTTGATTGTATTGGTAACTATACAACCCCGTCAAAATCAACTATTTTCCATGGATGCCACTAGTAATATTGGTAAACCAAGTTACTGGCAGAGCAACACCTTGGTAAAGGTTCTCACTTTATTAGTGAGTTTGGCCCTATTCGTTTTACTATTAACCTTTATGGTGCTAACTTACAAATAAAAGAAAACTTCAGAGATTCACTTTTTGTGATTGGTCTGAAGTTTTCTTTTTTACTGTCCATATTTTTGGTAAAAGTCAACTTTTACTTGCATGAAGGTTTTGGCTTCGCGTAGGAGTTGAAGAAGGGTGGCGCGGGTTTCAAATTCTTCTCTTGTCTTGGGTAGACTGCGGTTTCGGAAGACTTCCAGATAACGTTCAATTTCATCTAGCAAATCAGAAGCAGGATTGGTCTGGCTCAGTTGGCCTGCAATTTTTGAAAAAAGTTGGGCTAAAATCAGGCTTTCACTGGCAGCAAGGTGACAGGTGTTGATCTGCTGGGCCATGTTTCGCAGGATACGACTTTGTCGCTGTCTCATCTCAAAGTAGTGGATATGGTAATCGGTTTGGTGAAAGAGGTGGTCAGAGTGATCTAAATAGACCAGTCTGAGAGCGTCTTCCAAAAGGGTGTCCAATTCTTCAACCAACTGTGCTCGGTTGCGGCCGTCCCCTCTAGATAAATAATATTTGAAACGCTGGAGAATATCTTTTAACTTTTCTTCTACCAGCGTGTGGTAGTGATGAATTTCCTCTTCTCGTGAAGGCATGTAGAGATTGACCAGTAAAGCAAATCCTGTACCGATTGCAAAGAGAAGGAATTCATTGACTAGAAGGTCTGGAGAGGTTGACTCTTGAACCAAGAGATGGCTAACCAAAACAGTGCTTGGTGTGATGCCAATTTCCCAGCCCATCTCGTAGGCTAGGGGCACATAAAGAGCCAGATAGAGGCCAAGGCTCCAGATATGAAATCCGGTCAAGTGAAAGGCCAAAACCCCAATAGACAGAGCTAGAAGCATAGAAAAAAGACGATTGCGGGCTAGTTTTAAGGTACTTCTACGTGTATCAGATAGGCTCAAGAGAGCGATAATTCCAGCCGAAACTGCGGAAGAAAGATTGAGAAAATAAGCAAGAAGACAGGCAAGGCAGGTGGCTAAGATGAGCTTGGTCGTACGTTGGCTAATAGACATAAGAATTTCCTAGTAAGTTAGAATAAAAGAGCAAAAGACAAGACCTGAGCAGGCTTGTCTTTATGAGTTATTTTTTACGGGCTGCTGCGTATTCGGCAACGGCAGTAAAGAGGACGTCTGTAGAAGAGTTGAGGGCTGTTTCACATGAGTCTTGGATGACGCCAATGACAAATCCAACTCCGACAACTTGCATGGCAATATCGTTAGAAATACCGAAAAGGCTACAAGCAACTGGGATAAGAAGGAGGGAACCTCCCGCAATACCAGAAGCACCACAAGCTGAGATTGCGGCAACTACACTAAGGACAAAGGCTGTCGCAAAGTCAACAGGGATTCCAAGAGTATTCACTGCAGCAAGGGTCAAAACGTTGATAGTAATAGCTGCTCCGGCCATGTTGATAGTAGAACCAAGTGGGATAGAAACAGAATAGGTATCTGGATCCAGTCCAAGGTCGTGACAAA
This sequence comes from Streptococcus mitis SK579, assembly GCF_000257905.1. Lineage (GTDB taxonomy): Bacteria > Bacillota > Bacilli > Lactobacillales > Streptococcaceae > Streptococcus > Streptococcus mitis_L. Next base: position 8,827 of record NZ_AJJL01000079.1, on the reverse strand, counting down.
GTTTCATGTTGACAGGAATGTTAGCCGCAGAACTACGAGTGAAGAAGGCTGTCACACCGCTAACACGCAAACATTTCCAAACGAGGGGATAAGGGTTTCTCTTCATAAAGAGGAAGGCAATCAATGGATTCACTACTAGAGCCACAAAGAACATAGTTGTTATCAAGAGGGCAAGTAAGATTCCATAGTTGGCTAGGCTTCCGATTCCCTTATCAGAGATGGTTTTAAATACAAGTCCTAAGATCCCAAATGGAGCTAGGTTAATGATCCATTCGACAATTTTAGAAGTCACATCAGCCATGGTTTTCAGCAATTCTTTACTATTTTTGCTGGCTTCTCTCATAGCAATCCCGAAAACAACTGCCCAAGATAGGATACCGATGTAGTTAGCAGTAATGAGGGCATTAACTGGATTGTCAACCAATTTGAGCAAGAGGTTGCTGAGGACCTGTCCAATCCCATCTGGTGGAGCAATATCGGTATTAGCACTATTTAGGGTAATTTCAACAGGTACAATGAAACTTGCTAGTACAGCGATAAGGGCAGCGGCAAAGGTTCCTACCAAGTAAAGGAAGATAACCGTTTTCATATTGCTATCTTGTCCCTTTTGATGTTGGGAAAGGGCATTGGCAACGAGGGCAAAGACCAGAATCGGTGCGATGGCTTTAAGGCCACCAACAAAGAGATCTCCTAGCAGGCCAATTCCTGAAACGTTAGGAAGTGTCAGTCCTAGGGTTCCTCCAATAAGCATACCAATCAAAATTCGTTTGATTAGGCTTGCCTTATTCCAAGCATGAATGAATTTTTTCATAACAATCTCCTTTGTTGTGTAATGTTTATGATTATAGTATAAATATGAACTAAAATCAAGAATTTTCTGTCTATTTTTGAAATTATTTTTGAATATTTATGGAGATTCATCACTTGTGAAAGTATGGTATAATAAATGAAAGGAGTTTTCTATGCAAGAATTTATTCAAACCTATCTCAATAAGCTTGATATAACAACGATTATCGAGAATATCTTAACCAAGCTACTTTCTCTTTTATTCTTATTTTTACTCTTTTATATAGCCAAGAAATTGCTCCATACCATGGTGCAGAGAATTGTTAAACCTTCTCTAAAAATGTCTCGCCACGATGTCGGGCGTCAGAAAACCATCTCACGTCTGTTAGAAAATGTGTTTAATTATACCCTTTATTTCTTTTTACTTTACTGCATTTTGTCGATTTTAGGTTTGCCAGTTTCTAGTTTGCTGGCAGGTGCTGGGATTGCTGGGGTGGCTATTGGGATGGGAGCCCAAGGTTTTCTGTCTGATGTCATCAATGGCTTTTTCATCCTCTTTGAACGTCAACTGGATGTGGGAGATGAGGTCGTTCTGACAAATGGTCCCATTACTGTATCGGGCAAGGTCGTTAGTGTCGGCATTCGAACAACGCAACTCAGAGGAGAAGACCAGGTTCTGCACTTCGTTCCCAATCGGAATATCACCGTCGTCAGCAATTTCTCACGCACAGACTAGACCTGTTATTTTAAGTAATTTGTGGTACAATAGAAAGAGTTTAATAAAGGAGAAAAGATGGTTTTAGAAAAGCAGTTGGGCAATGGTTGTACCTGGATAGACCTTGATGTGGATAAGATTAAAAATATGGAAGATCTTTCTGACATCTATGGATTGGACAAGGAAACCATTGAGTATGCTCTGGATAGAAATGAACGAGCTCATATGGATTATAACCGTGAAACGGAGACGGTAACCTTTATTTATAATGTTCTTGATTTAGAAAAAGACAAAGAATATTATGAAGCGATTCCCATGACCTTTATCGTCGAAAGACAACGAATGATTACCATCAGCAACCATAAGAATGCTTATGTCATTGATCAGATGTCAGCTTATCTGGATAGCCATGAGTCGCTTTCTATTTACAAGTTTCTCTTTGCTGGTTTAGAGATTATCAGTAACGCTTATTATCCTGTCATTGAAGAGATGGATAAAAGTAAGGACGAAATTAGTGCCTTGCTACGTCAAACTACAACAAAGAAAAATCTCTTCGCCCTCTCTGACTTGGAGACTGGTATGGTTTACCTGACAGCAGCAGCAAAACAAAATCGACTCCTCTTGGAACATATCCAGGGCCATGCTCTTTATCGGAGATTTAATGATGTCGAACGAGAGCAGTTTGATGATGCCATGATTGAAGCCCATCAGTTGGTGTCTATGACAGACTTGATTTCTCAAGTCTTGCAACAACTCTCAGATTCTTACAACAACATCCTAAACAATAACTTGAATGATAGTTTGTCAATTTTGACTATTATCTCCGTCTTACTAGCAGTACTTGCGGTTATTACAGGTTTCTTCGGAATGAATGTTCCTCTACCATTTACAGAAGAGCCAAATGCTTGGATTTATATCTTAATGGCTAGCTTGATTTTATGGGCAGCCTTATCTCAATGGCTGAAGAAAATTACTAGAAAATAAAAGAAAAGGAGCCAAAATGGTGATTGAAAACTACATGCCAGACTTTGCTGTAGAAGCAGTTTATGATTTGACAGTCCAAAGCCTGCAGGCGCAGGGAATCAAGGCTGTTTTGGTCGATTTGGATAATACCCTCATTGCTTGGAACAACCCTGATGGGACGCCAGAGATGAAGCAATGGCTACATGATCTTCGTGACGCAGGTATTCGCATTATCGTGGTGTCAAATAACACCAAAAAACGCGTCCAACGAGCAGTTGAGAAGTTTGGGATTGATTACGTTTATTGGGCTCTGAAGCCCTTCACATTTGGAATTGACCGTGCCATGAAGGAATTCCACTATGATAAAAGCGAAGTGGTCATGGTTGGCGACCAGCTCATGACAGATATACGAGCAGCCCACCGTGCAGGCATTCGCTCAATCTTGGTCAAGCCCTTGGTCCAACACGACTCGATCAAAACGCAGATTAACCGAGCTCGTGAGCGTCGTGTGATGCGAAAAATCACTGAAAAGTACGGACCGATTACATATAAAAAAGGAATTTAACTATGGAAGAAATTCTCTGTATTGGTTGTGGAGCAACCATTCAGACGACAGACAAGTCTGGTCTTGGTTTTACCCCCCAGTCGGCACTTGAAAAAGGTTTGGAAACTGGCGAAGTCTATTGCCAACGTTGTTTCCGTCTCCGCCACTACAATGAAATTACGGATGTCCAGCTGACGGACGATGATTTCCTCAAGCTCTTGCATGAGGTGGGAGACAGTGATGCCTTAGTGGTCAATGTCATTGATATCTTTGATTTTAATGGCTCTGTCATCCCAGGCTTGCCACGTTTTGTCTCGGGCAATGATGTCCTCTTGGTTGGAAATAAAAAAGATATCTTGCCCAAGTCTGTTAAACCAGGTAAGATTAGCCAGTGGCTCATGGAACGTGCCCACGAAGAAGGGCTTCGTCCTGTGGATGTCGTCCTAACTTCGGCACAAAACAAACATGCCATTAAGGAAGTCATTGACAAGATTGAACACTACCGTAAGGGCCGCGATGTCTATGTGGTCGGTGTAACCAACGTTGGAAAATCAACCCTTATAAATGCTATTATCCAAGAAATTACGGGTGACCAGAATATCATCACGACTTCGCGCTTCCCAGGGACAACCTTGGATAAAATCGAGATTCCGCTTGACGACGGATCTTATATCTACGATACGCCGGGGATCATCCACCGCCACCAGATGGCCCATTACTTGACGGCTAAAAACCTCAAGTATGTCAGCCCTAAAAAGGAAATTAAGCCTAAAACCTATCAGCTCAATCCTGAACAAACCCTGTTTCTAGGCGGCCTGGGACGATTTGACTTCATTTCAGGAGAAAAACAAGGATTTACTGCTTTCTTTGACAATGAACTCAAACTCCACCGTACCAAGCTAGAAGGCGCTAGTGCTTTTTACGACAAGCACCTTGGAACTCTTCTAACCCCACCAAATAGCAAGGAACAAGAAGATTTTCCAAAATTGATCCAACATGTCTTTAATATCAAGGAAAAGACAGACTTAGTCATCTCTGGACTTGGCTGGATCCGCGTAACAGGCACAGCAAAAGTCGCCGTCTGGGCACCAGAAGGCGTCGCAGTCGTCACACGAAAAGCAATTATTTAAAACAAAATCGCTGAGCGAACAAAGTGAGCTCATATAGCGATAGTTATTGCCGTGGTGTCTTGCCAATCGTTAGATTGGTAAGGGGCACAATTGAGACCTAGGCTCAATTGTGAGGTCAGGAAATCCATTTTTCAAAGATGAAATCTTTGAAAAATTAGTTCCGACCGTCCCTCACCACCTAAAATAACTATCAAAAAACAAGGAAGAAAATTATGTCATTAACATCAAAACAACGTGCCTTCCTCAACAGCCAGGCACACACCCTCAAACCCATCATCCAAATTGGGAAAAATGGACTCAACGACCAAATCAAAACCAGCGTCCGTCAAGCTCTTGATGCGCGTGAATTAATCAAGGTTACTCTCTTACAAAACACCGATGAAAATATCCACGAAGTGGCTGAAATCTTGGAAGAAGAAATCGGTGTGGATACAGTCCAAAAAATCGGACGCATCTTGATTTTGTTTAAACAATCTAGCAAGAAAGAGAATCGCAAGATTTCTAAAAAAGTCAAAGAAATCTAAAAAAACTACTCCAAACAACTGTTTTTACAGAGAAATAAAGGAGACTAGCCTATGGCAATCGAATTATTGACTCCCTTTACCAAGGTAGAGTTGGAGCCAGAAATCAAGGAGAAAAAACGCAAACAAGTCGGCATTTTAGGGGGGAATTTTAACCCTGTTCACAATGCCCATCTGATTGTTGCGGACCAAGTACGTCAGCAGTTGGGACTGGACCAGGTCTTGCTCATGCCTGAATACCAACCTCCTCATGTTGATAAAAAGGAAACCATTCCTGAACACCATCGTCTCAAGATGCTTGAGTTGGCGATTGAGGGGATTGAAGGCCTAGCCATTGAAACCATTGAGTTGGAACGTAAGGGCATTTCCTACACCTACGATACCATGAAGATTTTGATAGAGAAGAATCCAGATACGGATTATTACTTTATCATCGGTGCCGATATGGTAGACTATCTGCCTAAGTGGTACCGAATTGATGAACTGGTTGACATGGTTCAGTTTGTGGGGGTTCAGCGCCCACGCTACAAGGCAGGGACTTCCTATCCAGTTATCTGGGTGGATGTGCCTCTCATGGATATCTCATCCAGCATGGTGCGTGACTTCCTTGCCCAAGGTCGGAAACCCAACTTTCTCCTGCCTCAGCCTGTGCTAGACTACATCGAGAAGGAGGGTCTCTACTGATGGCCTATCAAGACTATATCAACTGCTCCCGTGAGGCTTTGTTGGAAAAAATGGCAGAGCTTCTACCTGAAAAACGCTTAACCCATTGCTTGGGTGTGGAGCGTGCAGCCATAGAACTGGCTCAGCGATTTGGAGTTGATACCGAGAAAGCAGGACTAGCAGGCCTTCTTCATGACTACGCTAAAAAGCTGTCAGATCAGGAATTTCTAGACTTGATTGACCGTTATCAGCTGGATCCTGATCTCAAAAACTGGGGCAATAATGTCTGGCATGGCATGGTTGGTATATACAAGATTCAAGAAGATTTGAATCTGCATGATTCAGAAATCCTGCGAGCTATTGAAATCCATACAGTCGGTGCTGACCAGATGACAGACCTAGATAAAGTCATCTACGTCGCAGACTACATAGAGCACAATCGTGCCTTTCCTGGAGTAGATGTGGCACGTGAGATTGCAAGTCAATCGCTCAATAAGGCGGTGGCCTATGAAACAGCTCGTACTGTGGAACATTTGGCTCATCAGGGATTTACCATCTATCCCCAAACCCTTGAAACCTATAACGCCTTTGTGCACTATTTGAAAGAGGACTAAATGAAAACGGCTTTTATAATCATTGATGTTCAGAATATTTTAGTGGAAACCGGTTTTCAGACAAATAGTCTATTGGACAAAATTTCTTATTTACAAAACCAGGCTAGAAGCAAGAATATCGAAATTATTTATGTTCAACATATTGAGGACTCTGAAGCTCAAACATCAGAAGATTGGCAGTTATCTGAGCTTTTAAATCGAAAACCTAATGAAAAGGTCTTTCAGAAGAAGTATAACAGTATTTTCAAAGAAACGGGTTTAAAAGAATACTTGGATAAACAGGGGATTGAAAAATTAGTTTTATGTGGTATGCAGACAGAATATTGTGTGGATACCTCTGTCAAGGTTGCCTTTGAATATGGCTATCAGCTTATTATTCCAGAAGGAACTTGCACAACGTTTGATGGGAAAGACATTCCAGCAGAAACGATAAATGAATTTTATGAGGGCATTTGGGAGGGGCGCTTTGCAGATGTCCTAGATTACAAACATATTTTCTAGAAAGAGGACTAAATGAACGAAAAAGAATTACTAGAACTAGTCGTGAAAGCGGCTGATGAGAAACGTGCAGAGGATATCCTCGCACTTGATGTACAAGATTTGACTAGCGTGACGGATTACTTTGTTATTACTAGTTCAATGAATAGCCGTCAGTTGGACGCTATCGCTGACAATATCCGTGAAAAAGTAGCGGAAGCTGGTTTTAAAGGCAGCCATGTCGAAGGTGATGCGGCTGGAGGTTGGGTTTTATTGGACCTCGGTGCTGTTGTCGTGCATGTCTTTTCAGAAGAAATGCGTGCCCACTATAACCTAGAAAAACTATGGCATGAGGCGGATTCAGTAGATATTTCAGAAGCCCTTGCTTAGAAGATAAACTCAGTTGTAGTCAACTGGGTTTCTTTGCTTATTTTAGAAAATTGATGGAAAGGTAAAGAGCGAGTGGTGTTTGCCATGGAGGCTCTTGGTATCATGATTATGGCAACTTATGAAACCTTTGCGGCTGTTTACGATGCAGTGATGGATGATAGTTTGTACGATAAATGGACGGATTTTTCTCTGCGTCATTTGCCTAAGACCAAGGAGAGAAAGAAACTCTTGGAACTGGCTTGTGGGACAGGAATTCAATCTGTGCGCTTCTCTCAAGCTGGTTTTGATGTAACTGGACTTGACTTGAGTGGGGATATGTTGAAAATTGCGGAAAATAGAGCAACTTCCTCCAAGCAAAAGATTGCCTTTATAGAAGGCAATATGCTGGATTTGTCCAAGGCAGGTCAATACGACTTTGTCACGTGTTATTCGGACTCTATCTGCTATATGCAGGATGAGGTGGAAGTAGGGGACGTTTTTAAAGAAGTCTATAATTCCCTCAACGAAGATGGTGTATTTATCTTTGACGTGCACTCGACCTACCAGACAGATGAAGTATTCCCGGGTTATTCCTACCATGAAAATGCGGAAGATTTTGCTATGCTCTGGGATACCTATGAGGATGAAGCGCCTCACTCCATCGTCCATGAGCTGACTTTCTTTATCAAGGAGGCGGACGGTTCCTTTAGTCGCCACGATGAAGTGCATGAGGAGCGGACCTATGAAGTCTTGACCTATGATATTTTGCTGGAACAGGCTGGTTTCAAGTCTTTTAAACTCTATGCGGACTTTGAGGACAAGGAGCCAACAGAAACCAGCACCCGTTGGTTTTTTGTGGCGCAGAAGTAGGAGAAGTCTATGACTATCACAGGTATTATCGTGGAGTTTAATCCTTTTCATAATGGGCATAAATACCTGCTGGAACAGGTTGAGGGGCTGAAAATCGTGGCTATGTCTGGGAATTTCATGCAGCGTGGAGAACCAGCCATTGTAGATAAGTGGACTCGGGCCCAGATGGCACTGGAAAATGGAGCAGATTTGGTAGTAGAGTTGCCTTTTTTAGTCAGTGTTCAGGCAGCAGATTTCTTTGGTCAAGGAGCTGTGGATATCTTGGCGCGTTTGGGGATTGATACTCTAGCTTTTGGGACAGAAGAAGTTCTAGATTATCAAAAAATCGCTGACTTATACACAGAGCTGGGGGCTGAGATGGAGAAATTTGTGGAAAATCTGCCTGATTCCCTTTCCTATCCCCAGAAAACCCAAGCCATGTGGAAGGAATTTGCAGGTCTTGATTTTTCGGGAAACACACCCAATCATGTTCTTGCGCTTGCTTATGCTAAGGCAGTAGCGGGACGCAACATCAAACTCCATCAGATTCAGCGTCAGGGGGCAGGTTATCATTCTGTGGACAAGAATGTGGCCTTTGCTTCGGCGACAGCCCTCCGTCAGCATCAGTTAGACCAAGATTTTTTAAAACGCTTTATGCCTTCTGTTGCCCTCTTTGAGCAGGCTAGTAAGGTGAGCTGGGAAGATTATTTTCCCTTGCTGCGCTATCAAATCTTGTCCAATCCAGACCTAACTACCATCTATCAGGTCAATCAAGAAATGGCTGTGCGCATCAAGGATGCTATCAAGACAGCTCAGTCTGTAGAAGAATTGGCCGAGGCTGTTGCGACCAAGCGGTATACTAAGGCGCGTGTTAGACGCCTCTTGACCTATATCTTGGTGCAGGATAGAGAAAGTGACTTGCCAGAAGCCATTCATGTTCTTGGATTTACCGAAAAAGGCAGACAACACCTTAAGTCTCTGAAAGGGCAGGTCAATCTAGTCAGTAGAATTGGCAAAGAACCTTGGGATGCTATGACCCAAAAAGCAGACCAGATTTACCAACTGGGAAATCCAAGTATAGCAGAGCAGAATTTTGGAAGAGTACCGGTTAGAATAGAAACAAACTAAGTCTACTGAAAGGTAGGCTTTTTGAGATTTTTTACGAATAATACTCTTCGAAAATCTCTTCAAACCA
>NZ_AJJL01000078.1 GCF_000257905.1 Streptococcus mitis SK579 | reverse complement strand
GTATAGAGTCAATTTTTTATATATTATCTATTGCTACTTCCAACCCTTGAGTGAAATTTCTCCGCTATTGAGCCAGATTTCTTTTCCGTCATCACATTGAACTAAAAGTTTACCACTTTCAGAGATATCTTTAGCAAGTCCCTTGTAGTCTTTTTGATCTAGTGTAAAAGTAACTTCTTTTCTTAGAACGAATGACTGTTTTTTGTATAGGTATAATAGCTCTTCTGCTGGTGTTTCGAAGAAAGCACGCCATATTTCGATAATTAATTCATTTCTGGTAATAGGTGCTGGTGTTTTAAATAAACTAGCAGCTTTTTCTTTTAATTCCTGAGGGAAGTCTTTAATAGTGAAGTTGATTCCTACTCCAATAATGATATCTGTGACTAAGCCAGTTTCTACAGAGGTTATTGCTTCAGTAAGGATTCCTCCAATTTTATGATTATTTAGGTAGATATCATTGACCCATTTTATGTCGACATCAATTAAAGTTAGGTTTTTAATGGCTTTGTAGACAGCTCCTGCTACAAGTAGTGTATAGGATGGTAATTTGTCGTAAGGGAGATTTGGTTTAAGATGCAGTGTCATATATATGCCACCTTGTGGTGAGTAGAAAGAACGTTGAAATCGTCCTCGTCCTGCTGTTTGATAGGAGGATAGGTAGAGAGTGTTTGCCTCATTCCCTAAATCAATTGCTTCTTTTGCATCTAGTTGTGTTGATTTTGTTTCGGGTTTAAAACTGACTTTAACTGGAAGATTTTCTTCTAGAATCTCTGGAAGAATAAGGTCACCATTCATCAGTTTATATCCTTTGTTTTTGATACTATCAATTTCAATGCCTTCTTGCTCTAGACGCTTGATGGCTTTCCAAATTGATGTTCGGCTTAGGGATAGTTCTTCTGCGATTTTTTCTCCGCTGATATAGTCGATTTCTGTAGATAGGATTTGGTAGACAGCTTGGTAGGATTTCATAGTGTTGCCTTTCGCAATGAATAGTTTATGCTTTGAATTTAGTTTGTATAGTTGCTTATGATCTATATTTTATTACTACTATTTTAACATATGCCTAGTCTTTACGGTATGATTTTCTTGGAGTAAATGTAGTACTAGTGATTGAGTTTTGAAATCTCAGTATTTTTTCTCCCTTTTTTACCTAGGAATCGTTTCCTTTGTTTTCAAATTGTTAAAAAAGTGGTACAATATAGGGTAGCTTACTATTATCTGAATCAGTTGATTTGGAGAGAAAGGATTCATTTTGAAATCAATAGGCTTTATTGAAAAGCTGAAAGGGTTGTCTAGTAAAGAGCTGACTTTATTGGGAATTATCCTGAGTATCTTTTTACCCTTTTATCTTTTTGTAGTTGTATTCTGTTTATATATTATCAGTTTAATTTTTACAGGAGACATGAAAAGTATTCTTCAGAAAATGGGTGAGCATCCAATGCTGCTTCTTTTTCTTGGCTATAGTACTGTTATATCCATTTTTGCACAAAATTGGATGGGTCTTGTGGCTTCAGTAGGAATGCTTCTATTCACTGTTTTCTTTTTGCACTATCAGTCGATTTTATCACATAGATTCTTTCGATTGATTTTGCAGCTCGTCTTGTTTGGCAGCGTCTTATCAGCTGCTTTTGCGAGTTTAGAGCATTTCCAAATTGTGAAGAAATTTAACTATGCTTTTCTTTCACCTAACATGCAGGTGTGGCATCAGAATCGTGCAGAAGTGACCTTCTTTAATCCTAATTATTATGGAATTATTTGTTGTTTCTGTATCATGATTGCTTTCTATTTGTTTACAACGACCAAGTTGAATTGGTTGAAAGTATTCTGTGTGATTGCAGGCTTTGTTAATCTCTTTGGTTTGAACTTTACTCAAAATCGAACTGCCTTTCCTGCTATTATCGCTGGAGCTATTATTTATCTCTTTACGACCATTAAAAACTGGAAGGCCTTTTGGCTTAGTATAGGGGTCTTTGCGATTGGCTTGAGCTTCCTCTTTTCCAGTGATTTGGGAGTTCGGATGGGAACTTTAGACTCTTCTATGGAAGAACGCATTTCTATCTGGGATGCTGGGATGGCTTTGTTTAAGCAAAATCCTTTTTGGGGCGAGGGGCCATTGACCTATATGCACTCTTATCCTCGGATACATGCTCCTTATCATGAACATGCTCATAGTCTTTATATTGACACGATTCTAAGTTACGGAATTGTGGGGACTATTTTATTAGTGTTGTCTTCTGTTGCTCCTGTTCGCTTGATGATGGATATGAGTCAGGAGTCGGGGAAACGTCCGATTATTGGTCTTTATCTATCTTTCCTTACAGTGGTTGCTGTGCACGGAATCTTTGATTTGGCCCTCTTCTGGATTCAGTCAGGTTTTATTTTCTTGCTAGTTATGTGCAGTATTCCGTTGGAGCATCGAACGTTGGTATCGGATATGACGGATTAAGTTTATAAGATTAAAAGATTCTTCTACCTTGGGTAGGAGATTTTTTTACTTGGAAAAATTATTTCTAAATCGAAATAGTTGACAGATGGAATGATGAGTGTTACAATTACTTTATTCGTATCGATATAGAAATAAATTGGAGGTGTCATGAAAGATAGTCATTTGGTAGCCCATCATATTCGTTTGTTGAATGGACGGATTTTTCAAAAGTTACTTAGTCGGGATCCTGAAGCTCTTTATCGGAGTGAACAGGGAAAGATTTTAGCGGTTTTATGGAATAGTGAAACTGGCTGCGCAACTGCGACAGATATCGCGCTTGCGACTGGACTTGCTAATAATACGCTGACGACTATGATAAAAAAGCTAGAGGAACAAAAGCTTGTAATTGTTAGTCCGTGTGGAAAAGACAAGCGTAAGAAGTATTTAGTTTTAACGGAGTTGGGCAAGTCCCAGAAAGAAGTGGGACATCGTGTCAGTCAGAAATTGGATACGATCTTTTACAAAGGATTCACAGAGGAAGAAATTCGTCAGTTTGAATCCTTTCAAGAAAGAATTTTGGCTAATCTAAAAGAGGAGGAAAATGAGGATTAAAATGGAGCAAATTAGCTGTTTTTAAGTAAAGGCCACTTTCGACTTTGTTTTCCAACTCTTAGGACAAGGAAACTATGTGGTTAGCTATGGTTAGACTCAGATTGATGGAGTTGCTTATGCCCAGTACGATATCCTCCGTCTAGAAAACGGGAAAATTGTGGAGCATTGGAATAATAAAGAAGTTATGCCTAGGGTAGAAGACTTGACCAATCGAGGCAAGTTTTAAATTGAGGATACAGAATGATTGAATACAAAAATGTGGCGCTACGCTACACAGAAAAAGATGTCTTGAGAGATGTTAATTTACGGATTGAGAATGGCGAGTTTATGGTTTTAGTTGGTCCATCTGGCTCAGGTAAGACAACCATGATTAAGATGGTCAACCGCCTCTTGGAACCGACTGATGGAAATATTTATATGGATGGTAAGCGCATTAAAGATTATGATGAGCGTGAACTTCGTCTTTCTACTGGTTATGTTTTACAGGCCATTGCTCTCTTTCCTAATCTAACGGTTGCGGAAAATATTGCCCTGATTCCTGAGATGAAGGGATGGACTAAGGAAGAAATTGCTCAGAAAACTGAAGAGCTTTTGGCAAAGGTTGGTTTACCAGTAGCTGAGTATGGGCATCGTTTGCCTAGTGAATTATCTGGTGGGGAGCAACAGCGTGTTGGAATTGTACGGGCTATGATTGGTCAGCCTAAGATTCTCCTCATGGATGAACCCTTTTCAGCCTTGGATGCTATTTCGAGAAAACAGTTGCAGATTCTGACTAAAGAATTGCATAAAGAGTTTGGGATGATAACTATTTTTGTAACCCATGATACGGATGAAGCTTTGAAATTGGCGGACCGTATTGCTGTCTTGCAGGATGGAGAGATTCGTCAGGTGGCGAATCCCGAGACTATTTTAAAAGCTCCTGCCACAGAATTTGTAGCAGATTTGTTTGGAGGTAGTGTTCATGACTAATTTAATTGCAACTTTTCAGGATCGTTTTAGTGATTGGTTGACAGCTCTATCTCAACATTTGCAGTTGTCACTTTTGACCCTATTACTAGCTATTTTTATCGCGATTCCTTTGGCTGTTTATCTTCGCTATCATGAGAAGTTAGCGGATTGGGTCTTACAGATTGCAGGGATTTTCCAGACTATCCCGTCTTTGGCCTTGTTGGGTCTCTTCATTCCCTTGATGGGAATTGGAACCTTGCCGGCTTTGACAGCTCTAGTGATTTATGCGATTTTTCCGATTTTGCAAAATACTATCACTGGACTCAAGGGAATTGATCCAAGTCTACAAGAGGCTGGGATTGCCTTTGGGATGACTAGGTGGGAGCGACTCAAGAAGTTTGAAATTCCACTTGCTATGCCTGTTATCATGTCTGGAATTCGGACGGCAGCTGTCTTGATTATCGGTACGGCAACCTTGGCGGCCTTGATTGGGGCAGGGGGACTGGGTTCCTTTATCCTTTTGGGAATTGACCGTAATAATGCCAGTTTGATTTTGATTGGGGCACTTTCTTCTGCAGTGCTTGCCATTGCCTTTAATTTCCTACTAAAAGTGATGGAAAAGGCAAAATTGCGGACGATTTTCTCTGGTTTTGCCTTGGTGACGGTATTGCTCGGTCTGTCTTATAGTCCAGCTCTCTTGGCTCAAAAAGAGAAAGAAAACTTGGTTATTGCTGGGAAATTGGGTCCAGAACCAGAAATTTTGGCTAATATGTATAAGTTACTGATTGAAGAAAATACCAGCATGACTGCGACTGTTAAACCAAATTTTGGGAAAACAAGCTTTCTCTATGAAGCTCTGAAAAAAGGCGATATTGACATTTATCCTGAATTTACTGGTACGGTGACTGAAAGTTTGCTACAACCATCACCCAAGGTGAGTCATGAGCCAGAGCAGGTTTATCAGGTGGCGCGTGATGGTATTGCCAAACAGGATCATCTAGCCTATCTCAAACCCATGTCTTATCAAAATACCTACGCTGTAGCTGTTCCGAAAAAAATTGCTCAAGAATATGGCTTGAAGACCATTTCGGACTTGAAAAAAGTGGAAGGGCAGCTGAAGGCAGGTTTTACACTCGAATTTAATGACCGTGAAGATGGCAATAAGGGCTTGCAATCAATGTACGGTCTCAATCTCAATGTAGCGACTATGGAGCCAGCTCTTCGCTATCAGGCAATTCAGTCAGGCGATATTCAAATCACGGACGCCTATTCAACCGATGCAGAGTTGGCGCGTTATGATTTGCAAGTCTTGGAAGATGACAAACAACTCTTTCCACCTTATCAAGGGGCTCCACTGATGAAAGAAGCTCTTCTCAAGAAACATCCAGAGTTGGAAAGAGTTCTTAATAAATTGGCTGGTAAAATTACTGAAAGCCAGATGAGCCAGCTCAACTACCAAGTCGGTGTTGAAGGCAAGTCAGCAGAACAAGTAGCCAAGGAGTTTCTACAAGAAGAAGGTTTATTGAAGAAATAGTTTGAAAATGTCAAACTCAACTTTGTTAAACGACCATATAGAAAACTGCTCAGACAATGTTGTCTGGGCTTTTTTGATTATTGAAAAGATAAAAAACTCAGTAGCCTAGAAATAAGGCAACTGAGCTCTACTCTGTATTCAATTTTTAGGAATGAGAAGGTCTAGATAAAATTGGACAACTTCTTGGTCTGTAAAGTCTTGCCCTTTTTTGAGCCACCAGGTCAATGTCTCGATAAAGTTGGACATGACTAAGTGTTGGAGGTAAGAAGGAGGCAGACTTGGGTGAGCTTTTTTCAACTTATCAGCTAGCACGGAATAGACATGGTGTTCTAGCTCTTTATGGAGTTGACGGAGGAAGTAGTCATTTTTAGAAAATAGCAGACTGGTGATATGGTCTTGATTTTTCTGAAAATGTAGAAAGAGGTGAGCGAGATAATCCTCGGTTGAAATGGACTCCTCTCTTTCAAAGATGTGATGAAAGAGGTGGCGACAAAGCTCGTCCAGAAGTAGTTCCTTGCTCTCATAGTGACAGTAAAAAGTGGAACGTCCCACATCTGCGAGATTAATGATATCCTGAACTGTAGTGGATTCGTAGCCCTTCTCGTTCAAAAATTGTAGAAAAGCCTGATAGATGGCTTTTTTGGTTTTACTGATACGGCGGTCAATGTTAGTCATATGGACATTTGAGGCAAATTGTTCAGAACTGAATAAAGCTGATATTTTGCTTCTATCCTTTCTTTGAGTTTTAGTGGATAATGATAATGAACAAGGTGTTCATAAGTTTATTATAACAAAGGAATGAGAAAAATGAAGGCAAAATATACTGTTTGGGTAGCTTTTTTCTTAAATTTAAGCTATGCTATTGTTGAGTTTATTGCAGGAGGAATCTTTGGTTCGAGTGCTGTTCTTGCTGATTCTGTCCATGACTTGGGAGATGCTATAGCCATTGGCATATCGGCCTTTTTAGAAACAATCTCAAATAGAGAAGAAGATAGGCAGTACACCTTGGGTTACAAGCGATTTAGTCTTTTAGGGGCCCTGGTGACTGCTGTGATTCTTATCACAGGATCCATCCTAGTGATTTTGGAAAATATAACTAAACTTTTTAATCCACAGCCCGTTAATGATGAAGGTATTCTCTGGCTAGGGATCATTGCAGTTAGCATCAATCTGCTAGCTAGTCTAGTAGTTCGCAAGGGAAAGACAAAGAACGAGTCGATTCTGAGCCTGCACTTTTTGGAAGATACTCTTGGTTGGTTAGCTGTCATTCTAATGGCGATTATCCTCCGATTTACAGATTGGTATATCTTAGATCCTATCTTGTCGCTTGTCATTTCTATCTTCATTCTAACAAAAGCAATTCCTCGCTTTTGGAGCGCACTCAAGATTTTCTTGGATGCTGTGCCAGAAGGTGTCGATATCAAGCAAGTCATGAGTGACTTAGAGGGATTAGACAATGTGGCTAGCCTTAACCAGCTTAATCTCTGGACTATGGATGGTTTGGAAAAAAATGCCATTGTTCATGTTTGCCTAAAAGAAATTGAACAGATGGAAACTTGTAAAGAATTCATACGAAACTTGCTAAAAGATTGTGGATTTCAAAACATCACTATTGAAGTTGATGCCGACCTAGAAACTCACCAAGCACATAAGCGCAATATAACAGAGTTAGAAGCAAGTCATGATCAAAATCATCATCATTGATGAGGTGTAGTATAAGTGAGCGAAAGCATAATAAAAAGTGTATACTTAAACTAGTAAAAATGGAGAGGATATGTTAATGAAATCAGCAGTCTATAAAAAAGCAGGTCAGGTCGGTATTGAAGAGGTTAAGCGTCCAAGTATTCAAGAAGCGGATGATGTTATTATTCGTGTGGTTCGTGCTTGTGTTTGTGGTTCGGACCTTTGGAGTTACCGCAATCCAGATATTAAATCGGGACATAAAAATAGTGGACACGAAGCGATTGGGATTGTCGAAGAAACTGGGGAAGCCATTACGACGGTGAAGCAAGGTGATTTTGTCATTGTCCCGTTTACACATGGATGTGGTGAGTGTGATGCCTGTCTTGCTGGCTTTGACGGTTCTTGCGATAATCATATTGGTAATAACTTGGGAGGCGATTTTCAGGCGGAATATATTCGTTTTCACTATGCAAACTGGGCGCTGGTTAAAATCCCTGGACAACCTTCTGACTACACAGAAGGTATGCTAAAGTCCCTCTTGACTCTTGCAGATGTCATGCCGACAGGCTATCATGCGGCGCGTGTTGCTAATGTTAAAAAAGGGGATAAGGTTGTGGTCATTGGTGATGGTGCTGTAGGTCAATGTGCTGTCATCGCGGCGAAGATGCGTGGTGCATCGCAAATTATCCTTATGAGTCGTCATGAAGATCGTCAAAAGATGGCTCTGGAGTCGGGTGCGACAGCTATTGTAGCTGAGCGAGGTCAAGAAGGTATTGCCAAGGTGCGAGAAATTCTCGGTGGAGGAGCGGACGCAGCACTTGAATGTGTTGGTACGGAGGCTGCTATAGAACAGGCGCTAGGTGTCCTTCATAATGGAGGGCGTATGGGATTTGTAGGAGTCCCACACTATAATAATCATGCTCTTGGTTCGACATTTATGCAAAATATCTCTGTAGCAGGTGGGGCAGCTTCTGCGACAACTTATGACAAACAAGTATTACTAAAAGCTGTTCTTGATGGCGATATCAACCCAGGCCGTGTCTTTACTTCAAGCTATAAATTAGAAGATATTGATCAAGCTTATAAAGATATGGATGAACGTAAGACCATTAAGTCTATGATTGTGATGGACTAAAAAAGAAAATCCTAATGGAGATTTGAGACTCTCTATTAGGATTTTTTGTCATGTTTAATTTGTGGAGTTATGGCAGCGTACTCTCTCTTAATGTCAGTCTGGTTCCCAGCATAGTCAGGCTAGGAATTTTGCGACCGTGGAGGACTTCCTTATTAAGAATATCCATACCTGCTCGGCCCATTTCCTCGGTATAGACGGTGATGCTGGAGAGGGGAGGGTAGACCTGTTTGGTCAGACTAGTGTCGTTAAAGGAAATAAGACTGATGCGGTCTGGCAGACTGATTCCAGCTTCTTGGAGGGCACGGAGGGCACCGATGGCTAAACTATCACTGGCAGCAAAAAATGCTGGTGGGAGTTGGTCTCCTAAGCTCTGAATGGCCTCCTTCATCAAGTCATAGCCAGACTGGGCAGTAAAGCTACCTTGAAAGATCAGTTCATCATGATAGATTCCTTTTGCTTGACTGTAGCTTCTAAAGTTTTCAAGTCGCTTATCTTGGATGATTTCTTCTTGGTCGGTTGTTTCTTCAAGGCCTGTTAGAATCCCGATACGGTTCATTCCATGGCTGAGGAAATAATCGACAACCTGTTTCATGGCAGTGTAAAAATCCGTGATAATACAGGTGTGTCCTAGTGAAAGAGTATCACTGTCTAGAAAGACAAGAGGCTTTTGGTATTCTTCAAAGGCAGAAATCTGAGCTCGGCTAAATTTTCCGATGCAGAGAATCCCAATTACTTCCTCGCTTAATGTAAAAGGATGGTCATTAAAATAGCGCAAGATATCGTAGTCCAACTCTTGGGCTCTTTTTTCTATGCCTAAGCGAATCTGGTAGTAGTAGAGGTCGTCTAGCTCTCCTTGTTCGCTGACCCATTGGATAATGGCAATCTTTTGCTTGGGCTTGTGGGACTCGCCTGTCTTGAGGTGTTTGGTGTAGCCCAGCTCTTCAGCAACGGTTAAAATATGGTGCCTGGTTTTTTCTGTAACAGATAGACTCTGGTCGCGATTGAGAACACGGGATACGGTCGCGATAGAGACAGAGGCTAGCTGTGCAATGTCTTTTAAGGTAGCCATAAATCCTCCTTGATTAGATTAGTATATCATATTTTTCTGCCTTTTACTGATAGTTTAGTAAAAGTTTAGTAAAAAGGATTGACCTTGGGAAATCCCTTGTATACAATAGAAGAAAACGATTACACGTTAAGGTGACTTAACGGACAGTAAAAGGAGAAATCATATGACACAACATCTTACTGCTGAAGCCCTTCGTAAAGACTTTCTTGCTGTTTTTGGTCAAGAAGCAGACCAAACATTCTTTTCACCAGGTCGTATCAACTTGATTGGTGAGCATACAGACTATAATGGTGGACATGTATTTCCGGCAGCCATTTCCTTGGGAACTTATGGTGCAGCTCGCAAGCGTGACGATCAAGTCTTGCGTTTCTACTCAGCTAACTTTGAAGACAAGGGTATCATCGAAGTGCCTCTTACTAACCTCAAGTTTGAAAAAGAGCACAACTGGACCAACTATCCAAAAGGGGTTCTTCATTTCTTGCAAGAAGCTGGGCATGTGATTGATAAAGGTTTTGATTTTTATGTTTATGGGAATATCCCAAATGGTGCTGGGTTGTCTTCTTCTGCATCTTTGGAACTATTGACAGGGGTCGTGGCAGAGCATCTCTTTGATTTAAAACTAGACCGTTTGGATTTGGTTAAAATTGGAAAACAAACAGAAAACAACTTTATCGGAGTCAACTCTGGTATCATGGACCAGTTTGCCATCGGTATGGGGGCTGACCAACGTGCTATTTACTTAGATACCAATACTTTAGAATACGACTTGGTGCCACTTGATTTGAAAGACAATGTTGTTGTTATCATGAACACCAACAAACGTCGTGAACTGGCGGACTCTAAATACAATGAACGCCGTGCTGAGTGTGAAAAAGCAGTCGAAGAATTGCAAGTTTCCTTGGATATTCAGACCTTGGGTGAGTTGGATGAGTGGGCCTTTGACCAATACAGCTACCTGATTAAAGACGAAAATCGTATGAAACGTGCTCGCCATGCTGTGCTTGAAAACCAACGTACCCTTAAAGCTCAAGCAGCCCTTCAAGCAGGTGATTTAGAAACCTTTGGTCGCTTGATGAATGCATCTCACGTTTCTTTGGAGCATGATTATGAAGTAACAGGCTTGGAATTAGATACCCTCGTTCACACAGCTTGGGCACAAGAAGGTGTTCTCGGTGCTCGTATGACAGGGGCAGGATTTGGCGGATGTGCTATTGCTTTGGTGCAAAAAGATACAGTTGAGGCCTTTAAGGAAGCTGTTGGTAAGCACTACGAGGAAGTAGTCGGATATGCTCCAAGCTTCTATATCGCTGAAGTTGCAGGTGGCACTCGCGTCCTTGACTAGTCAAAAGGAGGCTCTATAGTGACCTTAGTAGATAAATTTGTAACACATATCATTTCTGAAAGTTCATTTGAGGAAATGGATCGCATCTATCTGACCAATCGTGTCTTGGCACGAGTGGGAGATGGTGTTTTGGAAGTTGAGACGGATCTGGATAAAGTGATTGACCTCAAGGACCAGCTGATTGAGGAAGCCGTTCGATTAGAGACGATTGAGGATAGTCAGACTGCGCGTGAAATACTTGGTGCTGAACTGATGGACTTGGTGACTCCTTGTCCGAGTCAGGTTAATCGTGACTTTTGGGGAACCTATGCCCACTCTCCTGAGCAAGCGATAGAGGATTTTTACCAACTCAGTCAGAAAAATGACTACATCAAACTCAAGGCCATTGCTAAGAATATTGCTTATCGTGTGCCGTCTGATTATGGAGAATTGGAAATCACCATCAATCTCTCTAAGCCTGAAAAGGATCCCAAAGAAATTGCGGCAGCCAAGTTGGTGCAAGCTAGCCATTATCCTCAGTGTCAGCTTTGTCTAGAGAATGAGGGCTACCATGGTCGGGTCAACCACCCAGCTCGCAGTAACCACCGTATTATCCGTTTTGAAATGGCTGGTCAGGAGTGGGGCTTCCAGTATTCGCCCTATGCTTATTTTAATGAGCACTGTATTTTCTTAGATGGTCAGCATCGTCCCATGGCTATCAGTCGTCAGAGTTTTGAGCGTCTGTTGGCTATCGTGGAGCAGTTTCCGGGCTATTTTGCGGGTTCAAATGCGGACTTGCCGATCGTGGGAGGCTCTATTCTAACTCATGACCACTATCAGGGAGGCCGTCACGTATTTCCTATGGAATTGGCTCCCTTGCAAAAGACTTTCCGATTTGCTGGTTTTGAGCAGGTCAAGTCTGGGATTGTCAAGTGGCCGATGTCAGTGCTACGTTTGACTTCGGATTCTAAAGAGGATTTGATTAACTTGGCTGATAAGATTTTGCGAGAATGGCGTCAGTATTCAGATCCTACAGAGCAGGTTTTGGCAGAGACTGATGGGACACCGCATCACACCATAACACCCATTGCCCGTAAACGCGATGGACAGTTTGAGTTGGACTTAGTCTTGCGAGACAATCAGACATCGCCAGAACATCCTGATGGTATTTATCATCCCCACAAGGATGTCCAACATATCAAGAAGGAAAATATCGGCTTGATTGAGGTCATGGGCTTAGCTATTTTGCCACCACGTCTAAAAGCAGAAGTAGAGCAAGTCGCCAGCTATCTTGTTGGAGAAGGGGATACAGTTGCGACTTATCATCAGGAATGGGCAGACCAGCTCAAAGCCAAATATCCAGACCTAGCGGATAAAGAAAAATCCCTTGAAATTGTCAAGGACTCTGTGGGGGCTATCTTTGCTCGTGTGCTTGAGGATGCAGGAGTTTACAAGCAGACAGAACAAGGACAGGCAGCCTTTATGCGCTTTGTAGAGCAGGTCGGAATTTTGCCAGACTAGGAGCTTTCTCCTTGCACAGTCCTATAAAAAGTAGTATCATAGTGTCGTTTGAACTATCAGGAGGAAACGATGAAAGATTTTCATTTTGACGCTATATCTGCCTTTGAAAATTACGAAATTGAACAAATGAGAGATGGTCACGTTGTGGTGACGACCAAAGTAGTGGACTCGTCGCTCAACTACTATGGCAATGCCCATGGTGGCTATCTTTTCACCCTTTGTGACCAGATTAGTGGTTTGGTGGTTATCTCGCTGGGGCTTGATGGGGTGACACTTCAATCCTCTATCAACTACCTCAAGGCAGGAAAACTCGACGACGTGTTGACCATTAAAGGAGAATGCGTCCATCAAGGTCGCACAACCTGTGTAGTGGATGTCGATATCACCAATCAAGAAGGCAGAAATGTCTGCAAGGCAACCTTTACCATGTTTGTCACAGGTCAGCGGTCAGAAGACAGACAGGTGAGGATATAGATAAACAAAAAAGAGGTTCACACCTCTTTTTCTTATTTCTTTTTATGATTTAATACGGCATTGAGGACAATGGCGAGTAGGCTGGCTACGACGATTCCGTTTGAGAAGAACATTTGGAAGGCTGTTGGCATGCTGACAAAGAGATTACTGTTGTTGAGTCCGACACCTGCAGCGATGGAGACAGCTGCGATAAGGAAGTTGTGTTCATTGTTAGCAAAGTCAACGCGGGCGAGGATTTGCATCCCTTGAATGGATACAAAACCAAACATCACCAGCATGGCACCACCGAGGACAGGGCTCGGAATGATTTGGGCAAGGGCGCCAAACTTAGGAAGGAGTCCAAGGAGAACCAGGAAACCAGCTGCGTAGTAGATTGGCAGGCGTTTCTTGATACCTGACAATTTAACCAAACCAACGTTTTGTGAAAATCCTGTGTAAGGGAAGGTGTTAAAGATTCCTCCGAGAAGTACGGCTAAACCTTCTGCACGGTAACCGTTGCGCAGGCGTGTGCTGTCGATTGGGTCTTTCGTGATATCAGACAAGGCTAGGTAAACACCAGTCGACTCAACCATAGACACCGTTGCGATGATACACATCATGACAATAGATGAGATTTCAAAGGTCGGCATCCCAAAGTAGAGGGGAGTTGGGACATGGACAAGAGGTGCTGCCGCAACAGGAGAGAAGTCCACCAAGCCCATGCTAGCAGCGATGGCAGTTCCGACAACCAGTCCAATCAAAATGGAGATCGACTTGATAAATCCTTTGGTAAAGATGTTAATCAAGAGGATAATCAGTACAGTGATCGCTGCAAGTAAGAGACTTTGACCAGTTGGCTCTGGAACGTTATTTCCCATATTTCCAATAGCGACAGGAATCAAGGTTAAACCAATCGTGGTAATAACAGAACCTGTTACGATAGATGGGAAGAGATTGGCCACTTTTGAGAAGATGCCTGAAACAAGAACCACGTAAATTCCTGATGTGATAAGGGCGCCAAACATAGCGCCACTACCATGGCTTTGCCCAATCATAATCAAAGGAGCGACCGACTGGAAGGCAACTCCGAGAACGACTGGTAATCCAATTCCAAAGTATTTGTTGAGTTGGAGTTGGAGGAAGGTTGCCACCCCGCACATGAAGATATCTGTGGAAATCAGGTAGGTCAACTGCTCAGCTGAATAGCCAAGGGCTGTTGCAATCATGATGGGAACTAGGATAGAACCTGAGTACATGGCAAGTAAGTGCTGCAAGCCAAGAACGGCTGCTTGCGAGTGTTTTTCTTGAGTTTGCATTAGAGATCTGCCTCCTTAAATACGACCTGACCATTTTCAAAACGATCCAAGCGAGCGAGTGATAGGACAGGGTAGCCTGCTTTTTCAAGCAAATCCCGACCATCTTGGAAGGATTTTTCAATCACAATACCGATAGCTTCGACTGTGGCACCGGCTTGTTCGATGATTTGAATCAAGCCTTTAGCCGCTTGGCCATTAGCAAGGAAATCGTCGATAATCAAAACCTTGTCCTCTGGTGAGAGGAATTTTCCAGCGATAGAAACGGTGCTGGTCACTTGCTTGGTAAAGGAGTAAACTTCGGCAGTTAAGATGCCTTCATTCATGGTGATGTTTTTAGCTTTCTTTGCGAAAATCATGGGAACGTTTAAGGCTTCGGCAGTAAAAACGGCTGGGGCAATGCCTGACGCTTCAATGGTTACGACCTTGGTAATGCCAGCAGTAGCGAATTTTTCCGCAAAAACCTTACCAATCTCTCGCATCAAGCTAAAGTCAACTTGGTGAGTTAAAAAGGAATCCACCTTGAGAATGTTATCACCCAAGATACGCCCATCCTTGAGAATGCGCTCTTCTAATAATTTCATAAGACCTCCTAAAGTCTAAAAGCCAATCCATTTGCTTGTTTAGAGTTTCTAGCAAGAAATAGAAAAAGGACCTACTTAATCTCTAAGCAAGTCCCAAAATAGGCATGGCCCAAAGACCATCCCCTCAAGCCGACTTACTTATTGTTAGGTGTTCCGGCACCTTGTAGAAACGTCGTGCCAATTCACGACATAAACAAGTAAAACGATATTCAATTCTAAATAGGCTTGCGCCAATGTTTTTATTTTACACTAAATAATTTTAGAAATCAAATATTTTGTTAGCGTTTTGGGATAAAAAACGAACAAATTGAAGAAAAATGGGGAAATTTTCAATTATAGGCTAACATTTAGAAGTATTTTTCATCATAAAAGACATATTATCAAGATTCTTCAAGACCTGACAATATGCCTTTTTCTGATTTGAAAGATTTTTTCTATTCTCTATTCGCTAAATCTTAAAAAATAGCCATCTGGATCCAAAACTGCAAATTCGTGAGGGTAAATAAAGCTATCTCCCACTCGAAATTCTCTTTTGGTCAGCGGACGATGGATAGGATAGTCAGCTTCCAGCAGTTTTTGGTGGAGCTGAGGGACATCTTCAATGCCAAAGGAAATATTGACACCGCGCCCAAAAGGATAGGTTAGTTGGGCTAATTCTTCTGTGCTGCCTTCTTCTAGCATAAGTTGGCAATCTTCAAGCGAGAGGAAGAGAAATTTCTCCTCTGGACGCTCGTATTCGACAGAAAATCCCAGCAAGTCGCAGTAGAAGTGGCGTGACTTTTCGAGGTCAGATACTACAAATTCAGGAATGACAGCTTGATAGTCCATTAGCTTTCTCCTCAGAGCTCAATTTCCAAGACAATGGGTGTATGGTCTTGGCGAGCTCCTGAGTCAATCATATCAGACTTGGTTACCTTGTCAGCGATGCGGTTACTTGTAAGCCAGTAGTCGATTCTCCAGCCTGTATTGTTGATTTTAGAAGTCTTGCTGCGCTGTGCCCACCAAGTGTAGCGTTCCGGAACATCGCCATGAATATGGCGGAAGGTGTCGGTAAATCCAGTTGCCAAAAGGTTGGTAAATCCAGCACGTTCCTCGTCGGTAAATCCAGGTGAACGGCGGTTGCTAGCAGGATTTGCAAGGTCGATTTCATTGTGGGCTACGTTATAGTCACCGGTCGCAAGGACTGGCTTTTCTTTGTCTAGTTCAGCCAAGTACTCCGCATATTTGACATCCCAGACTTGGCGTTCTTCCAAGCGTTTGAGTCCATCGCCAGCATTTGGTGTGTAAACTTGGGTTACGAAAAATTCATCAAATTCTAGAGTAATGATACGGCCTTCCAAGTCCATGGTAGAAGGGGCACCGATTTCTGGAAAAGTGACAGTGGGTGTGAGTTCTTTCTTATAAAGGAACATGGTTCCAGCATAGCCTTTACGGGCAGGTTCTTGAGAAGAACGCCACGTGTTTTCGTAGCCTGGGAAGAGTTCTTCTAAAATTTCCAAGTGTTTCTTTGTAGGCCCCTTGGCAGAAAGCTTGGTTTCTTGGATAGCAATAATATCAGCATTTTCAGCGACCAAGGTTTGTAGGACTTCTTGGGACAATTTGGCACGAGCTGAGTCACTAGTTAGGGCTGCATTGAGGGAATCAATATTCCATGAGATAAGTTTCATAAAGTTACCTTTTTCATTCAGATTATAGATTTTATTATACCAAAAAAAGGTCTATTTCCCCAACGTATGGCTTGAAAAATCACTCTCTTTCGTTTATAATTAAGAATGATTTTATGAAAGGGAGTGAAAATAAATGAAATTTTACTCATATGACTATGTGCTTAGCCAAATCAGTCAACAAAATGGAATCATGATTGGCTTTGGAATTGTTCTCCTAGCTATCACAGGATTTTTTGCCTTTAAGGCCTATCGAGATAAAAAGGGGACTAAGTTTCGGGAATTGGTCATGATTTTGGCCTTGACCTTGGTGGCCATGCTTTTGGTGACAATCTCAAAATACCAGACCAATCAAGCCTCTAACAACCAATTTCAAACTTCACTTCATTTCATAGAGGTTGTTTCCAAAGACTTGGGAGTGGATAAATCAGAAGTTTATGTCAATACTTCTGCAGCCACTGATGGAGCGCTTGTCAAGGTAGGTCCAAATTTCTACCGCGCCATGAACGGGAGCCAACCAGACAAGTATCTTTTAGAGAAATTAGAATTGAATCAAACAGACGCTATTGAATTGGTGGAGGTAAACAAATGACACTCAATTATATGGAAATTTTAATCAAACTGGCCTTGGGGCTCTTCTCGCTTGTTTTTGTTATCAATGTGACAGGAAAGGGGAACCTAGCACCTAACTCTGCGACAGACCAAATTCAGAACTATGTTCTCGGTGGTATCATCGGTGGGGTGATTTACAATAGTTCTATCAGCATTCTCCAGTATGCAGTGATTTTGATGATGTGGACGATTTTGGTCTTGACCCTCAAGTGGCTCAATAACAATGTTCGCTTTGTCAAACGCTTGATTGATGGAAAACCAACTCTCCTTATCAAAAATGGGCAGATTGACCCAGAAGCCTGTCGTTCAGTTGGCTTGTCTGCATCGGATGTAGCCCTCAAACTTCGTAGCCAAGGAATTTTCCAGATGAAGCAAGTCAAACGAGCTGTGCAGGAGCAAAATGGCCAACTCATCGTGGTCCAAATGGGGGATGAAAATCCTAAGTATCCAGTTGTGACTGACGGTGTGATACAAGTCGATGTTTTGGAGTCGATTGGTCGTAACGAAGAATGGCTGCTTGATAACCTCAGCAAGCAAGGGCATGACAATGTAGCCAATATCTTTATCGCTGAGTATGACAAGGGTGCGGTCACAGTCGTAACCTATGAATAAGAAAAACCTGGGGTCTTGGCCTCAGGTTTCTATTTGCAATCAGAAAGGGATGTTATGTCCATTATTCAAAAACTTTGGTGGTTTTTCAAGTTAGAAAAACGCCGTTATTTAGTCGGGATTGTGGCTCTGGTCTTGGTTTCCGTCTTCAACCTCATTCCCCCAATGGTTATGGGGAGGGTCATTGATGCCATCACATCGGGGCAATTAACCCAGCAGGACCTCCTTCTTGCCCTATTTTACTTGCTTCTTGCAGCCTTTGGGATGTACTATCTGCGCTATGTTTGGCGTATGTATATCCTCGGTACTTCCTACCGTTTGGGACAGATTATGCGCTCTCGCTTATTTGAGCATTTCACAAAAATGTCTCCAGCCTTTTATCAAACCTATAGGACGGGGGACCTGATGGCACACGCAACCAACGATATCAATGCCTTAACGCGTCTGGCAGGGGGAGGGGTTATGTCAGCGGTTGATGCCTCAATCACAGCTTTAGTGACCTTGTTGACCATGCTTTTTAGCATTTCATGGCAGATGACCCTAGTTGCCATTTTACCCTTACCTTTCATGGCTTATGCGACCAGTCGTCTAGGGAGAAAGACCCACAAGGCCTTTGGCGAATCACAGGCTGCCTTTTCTGAACTCAATAACAAGGTGCAGGAGTCCGTATCAGGTATCAAAGTGACCAAGTCTTTCGGTTATCAGGCAGACGAGTTGAAGTCTTTTCAGGCAGTCAATGAATTAACCTTCCAGAAGAATCTCCAAACCATGAAATACGATAGTCTCTTTGACCCTATGGTTCTCTTGTTTGTTGGTTCATCCTATGTTTTAACGCTTTTGGTCGGTTCCTTGATGGTTCAGGAAGGGCAAATCACGGTTGGAAATCTGGTGACCTTTATCAGTTACTTAGATATGTTGGTCTGGCCTCTTATGGCCATCGGTTTCCTCTTTAATATTACCCAGCGAGGCAAGGTTTCTTATCAGCGGATTGAAAATCTTTTGTCTCAGGAATCACCTGTACAAGACCCTGAATGTCCTCTGGATGGTATTGAAAATGGGCGCTTGGAGTACGATATTGACAGCTTTGCCTTTGAAAATGAGGAAACACTGACGGATATTCACTTCAGCTTAGAAAAAGGGCAAACACTGGGCTTGGTTGGGCAGACAGGTTCTGGGAAAACATCTTTGATCAAGCTTCTCTTGCGTGAATACGATGTGGATAAGGGAGCTATTTATCTAAATGGTCATGATATTCGCGACTATCGTCTGACAGATCTTCGTAGTCTTATGGGCTATGTTCCTCAGGATCAGTTTCTCTTTGCGACTTCGATTTTAGACAATATCCGCTTTGGCAATCCGAACTTGCCCCTTTCAGCGGTCGAGGAAGCGACTAAGCTAGCTCAAGTTTACCAAGACATTGTAGCCATGCCTCAGGGATTTGATACAGTTATTGGTGAAAAGGGAGTCAGTCTTTCTGGTGGGCAAAAGCAGCGTCTGGCCATGAGTCGGGCTATGATTTTAGATCCTGATATCTTGATTCTAGATGATTCCTTGTCAGCCGTGGATGCCAAGACGGAGTATGCGATTATCGACAATCTCAAGGAGACACGAAAGGACAAGACAACCATTATCACGGCCCATCGTCTCAGTGCAGTCGTCCATGCAGATCTAATCTTGGTTCTGCAAAATGGCCAAATCATCGAACGGGGCACGCACGATGACCTGCTAACCTTGGATGGCTGGTATGCCCAAACCTACCAGTCTCAGCAGCTGGAAATGAAAGGAGAAGAAGATGCAGAATAAACAAGAACAATGGGCTGTATTGAAGCGCTTGATGTCCTATCTCAAGCCTTACGGCCTTCTGACTTTTTTGGCACTCAGTTTTCTTCTAGCGACTACGGTCATTAAAAGCGTCATTCCCCTTGTGGCTTCCCACTTTATTGACCAGTATCTCAGCAATCTCAACCAACTCGCTGTGACCGTTTTACTGGCCTACTATGGCCTTTATATCCTACAAACTGTAGTTCAGTATGTCGGCAATCTTCTCTTTGCGCGCGTGTCCTACAGTATTGTTAGGGATATTCGTCGGGATGCCTTTGCCAATATGGAAAAATTGGGTATGTCTTATTTTGACAAGACACCAGCAGGCTCTATCGTCTCTCGTTTGACAAATGACACCGAGACTATCAGTGATATGTTTTCGGGGATTTTATCTAGCTTTATTTCAGCAGTTTTTATCTTTCTGACAACTCTTTATACCATGTTGGTATTAGATTTTCGTTTGACAGCATTAGTCTTGCTCTTTCTCCCCTTGATTTTCCTTTTGGTCAATCTCTATCGGAAAAAATCAGTGAAAATCATTGAGAAAACCAGAAGTCTCTTGTCAGATATCAATAGCAAGCTGGCTGAAAACATTGAGGGAATCAGAATAATCCAGGCCTTTAATCAAGAGAAGCGCCTACAGTCAGAGTTTGATGAAATCAACCAAGAACACTTGGTCTATGCCTACCGTTCTGTAGCCTTGGATGCCCTCTTTTTGCGCCCTGCCATGAGTTTACTTAAACTCCTAGGCTATGCTGTCTTGATGGCCTACTTTGGCTATCGTGGACTTTATCTGGGAATAACAGCAGGGACCATGTATGCCTTTATCCAGTATATCAATCGACTCTTTGACCCCTTGATTGAAGTAACGCAAAATTTTTCAACCCTTCAAACGTCTATGATTTCTGCAGGCCGTGTTTTTGCCTTGATTGACGAGAGAACCTATGAGCCCCTTCAAGAAGATGGACAGGCTAAAGTCAAAGAAGGCAATATTCGCTTTGAACATGTGTGTTTCTCGTATGACGGCAAACATCCGATTCTGGATGATATTTCCTTTTCCGTTAACAAGGGTGAGACCATTGCTTTTGTGGGGCATACAGGTTCTGGGAAATCTTCGATTATCAATGTTCTCATGCGCTTTTATGAATTTCAATCAGGGAAAGTTCTCTTGGATGATGTGGATATCCGGGACTACAGTCAGGAAGAACTGAGAAAAAATATTGGGCTGGTCTTGCAAGAACCCTTCCTTTATCATGGGACTATTAAGTCCAATATCGCCATGTACCAAAATCTTAGTGATGAGCAGGTTCAGGCTGCGGCAGCTTTCGTGGATGCAGATTCCTTTATTCAGGAACTTCCTCAGGGTTATGATTCCCCTGTTTCTGAGCGTGGTTCGAGCTTCTCTACTGGTCAGCGTCAGCTTCTTGCTTTTGCTAGAACAGTCGCCAGTCAGCCTAAAATCCTGATTTTGGATGAAGCGACAGCCAATATTGACTCTGAAACAGAAAGTTTGGTTCAAGCTTCTCTGGCTAAGATGAGACAGGGACGGACAACCATTGCCATCGCTCACCGCCTTTCTACCATCCAAGACGCCAACTGTATCTATGTTTTGGACAAGGGGCGCATTATTGAGAGTGGAACCCATGAGGAACTCTTGGATCTTGGAGGAACCTATCACAAGATGTATAGTTTGCAGGCGGGTGCCATGTCTTAATACTCTTTGATTCTCATTCAGTAACAGAAGGAAATCCTTCAAATTACAGATTTCTTTCACCGCCTTTTCCATTTTGTGGTATAATGAAAAATGTTGACAAATAGTATAATAAAAACAAAGGAGAAACAGCATGCTGAAATGGGAAGACTTGCCCGTGGAAATGAAATCAAGCGAGGTTGAGTCTTACTACCAGCTTGTCTCTAAAAGGAAGGGTTCGCTGATTTTCAAGCGTTGCTTGGACTGGGTTCTAGCTTTGGTCTTACTAGTTTTGACCTCTCCTATCTTTCTAATCTTGAGCATTTGGATCAAGTTGGATAGCAAGGGGCCAGTGATTTACAAGCAAGAGCGCGTGACACAGTACAATCGACCTTTCAAGATTTGGAAGTTCCGTACCATGGTGACGGATGCGGATAAAAAAGGGAGTCTGGTGACTTCTGCTAACGATAGCCGCATTACCAAGGTTGGCAATTTTATCCGCCGTGTGCGTTTGGACGAACTGCCTCAGCTGGTCAATGTTCTTAAAGGCGAAATGTCCTTTGTCGGTACGCGACCTGAAGTGCCACGTTACACAGAGCAGTATAGCCCTGAAATGATGGCAACCTTGCTTTTGCCAGCAGGAATTACCTCTCCAGCCAGCATCAACTACAAGGATGAGGACACTATCATCAGTCAAATGACCGAAAAAGGTCTGTCAGTTGACCAAGCCTATGTAGAGCATGTCCTTCCTGAAAAGATGCGCTATAACCTCGCTTATCTCCGAGAGTTTAGTTTCCTTGGAGACATCAAAATCATGTTTCAAACCGTGTTTGAAGTGCTAAAATAAAGTAGTCATGAGAAAATGAGTACAGATAAAAGGAGCAAATCAATGCCAAATTACAATATTCCATTTTCACCACCCGATATTACGGAAGCAGAAATTGCTGAAGTAGCGGACACCCTTCGTTCTGGTTGGATTACAACTGGTCCTAAGACCAAAGAACTGGAGCGTCGCTTGTCTCAATACACACAGACTCCTAAGACTGTCTGCCTCAACTCTGCGACTGCCGCTCTTGAGTTGATTTTACGCGTCTTGGAAGTTGGGCCTGGTGATGAAGTCATCGTTCCAGCCATGACCTATACAGCTTCATGTAGTATCATCACTCACGTAGGAGCAACCCCTGTCATGGTGGATATCCAAGCAGATACGTTTGAAATGGACTATGACTTGCTTGAGCAAGCCATTACTGAAAAGACTAAGGTGATTATTCCGGTTGAGCTTGCGGGGATTGTTTGCGACTATGACCGTTTGTTCCAAGTAGTGGAGAAGAAACGTGACCTATTTATCGCTTCAAGCAAGTGGCAAAAAGCCTTTAACCGTATTGTGATTGTTTCTGATAGTGCTCATGCTTTGGGATCTACTTATAAGGGACAACCTGCTGGTTCTATCGCTGACTTTACTTCATTCTCTTTCCACGCCGTTAAGAACTTTACAACGGCCGAAGGTGGAAGTGCGACTTGGAAAGCCAATCCAGCGATTGATGATGAAGATATGTACAAAGAATTCCAAATTCTTTCCCTTCACGGGCAAACTAAGGATGCTCTTGCTAAGATGCAACTGGGTTCATGGGAATACGATATCGTCACACCAGCCTACAAGTGCAATATGACCGATATCATGGCGTCACTTGGTTTGGTACAATTGGACCGTTACCCTGGTTTGCTAGAACGTCGTAAGGACATTGTAGACCGCTATGATCGTGGTTTTGCAGGATCTCGTATCCATCCATTGGCACACAAGACTGATACTGTCGAATCTTCACGTCACCTCTACATCACCCATGTAGAAGGAGCAAGCTTAGAAGAACGTAATCTCATCATCCAAGAATTGGCCAAAGCAGGAATTGCAAGTAACGTCCATTACAAACCGCTTCCGCTCTTGACAGCCTATAAGAATCTTGGTTTTGCTATGGCGAACTATCCTAAGGCCTATGCCTTCTTTGAAAATGAAATTACCCTTCCTCTTCACACTAAATTAAGTGATGAAGAAGTGGACTATATCATTGAGACTTTCAAAACAGTTTCTGAAAAAGTGTTAACTTTATCAAAAAAATCGTAAAAAAGTCTTGACAAAGAAAAAGTAAAGTATTAAAATAAGTTCAACAAATCAGAAAAGTAACTATTTTTGATCTTCAGGGAGCCTGTGGTCATTGTGAACAGGTGGTTGGAAGTAGTGAAAGTGGGCTGATTTTAAAAATGAATTTGAAACAATGAAAATTCGGTGCGCACACCTTACAGTGCAACTTGTTGTTAGACAAGGCAGAGATATAAAGGGGAATAGTCCCTTTATAATTGAGGTGGCACCGCGTTACCAACGCCCTCACGCAGAGTAATTTTCTGTGTGTGGGCTTTTTCATATCTTGAAATCAATACAGAAAGAGGAAAAATTTTATGACAACTAAAGGTTATTTTGGACAATTTGGTGGTAGTTTTGTACCGGAGCCGATTCAGGCTTTGTTGGATGAGTTGGAAGTGACATTTGACAAGTACAAGGATGATCCAGAATTTTTGGCAGAATTTCGCCATTACTTAAAGGACTATTCAGGTCGCGAAACACCGCTCTATTTTGCGGAAAGTTTGACAGACCACCTAGGTGGGGCTAAGATTTATCTCAAGCGTGAAGATCTTAATCACTTGGGTTCTCACAAACTTAACAATGTTTTGGGACAAATCCTTCTTGCTAAACGCATGGGCAAAAAACGAGTGATTGCGGAAACAGGAGCTGGTCAGCACGGTGTTGCGACAGCAGCGGCTGCAGCCAAGTTTGGTATGGCCTGTGATGTCTACATGGGGGCAGAAGATGTGGAGCGTCAACGTCTCAATGTTTTCCGTATGGAGATGATGGGAGCAACTGTTCACGCAGTTGAAACGGGGACACGAACTCTTAAGGATGCGGTTGATGCAGCCTTTGGAGCATGGATGAATGACCTTGAAGCTTTCTATGTTCTGGGTTCTGCTGTAGGTCCTCACCCTTATCCAACCATTGTCCACGAGTTCCAAAAGGTCATCAGTGAAGAATCTCGTCGTCAAATCTTGGAAAAAGAAGGACGCTTGCCAGACTACGTTATTGCCTGTGTAGGTGGTGGTTCCAATGCCATTGGTGCTTTTTCTCAGTATGTAGCTGATGAAGAAGTCAAATTGGTTGGGGTTGAAGCTGCTGGTCACGGACTTGATACAGATAAGCACGCAGCTACTATGACAAAAGGTAGTATCGGAATTGTCGACGGTATGAAGACTTATGCAGTCTTTAAGGAAGACGGAGAGCTGGCTCCAGTTTACTCTATCTCAGCTGGATTGGACTATCCAGGGGTTGGTCCAGAACACGCCTACTTTAAAGATTCAGGTCGCGTGGAATATGTGGCTGCGACAGACGAAGAAGCTGTTCAGGCTCTCCTCCTTCTCAGCAAGACTGAAGGAATTATCCCAGCGATTGAAAGTTCGCACGCTATCGCAGAAGCAGTTAAACGTGCACCGAAACTAAGTAAAGACGACATTATCATCATCAATGTCTCTGGTCGTGGAGACAAGGACGTAGCTGCAATTGCAGACTACCTAGAAGCTAAAAAATAAAAGATGGAAAAATTACAGTTTTTTCTCTCACAGAGAGCTTGTGGTTGCTGGAAACAAGCAGAGAAAGCTGTAAGGTTGGGTCCATCTGAAACGAGAGAAGAAAACATAATTCTCAAGGGAGTGCCCTTTATCGCACAGCCTGTTACAGGAGGTTTCTGAGACAGGAATGAGAGATAGGAGAAATCCTATAATTGAGGTGGCACCGCGAATTTCGTCCTCACGCAAGTTATTTTGCGTGGGGATTTTTATATGTCTATTATAGGTTCAGCTGTTTAGTTTTAAATTATTGTTCATTATTAAATAGATTGCTACAAAAAATTTGCGAACGAAGTGAGTTTCTAAAAGATATTTCCCGCCATAGTGGTATCCTAGAGAAGCAAAGATGCTTCTCTAGGACGGAATTTTTGAGAGTAAAATAGTTCGGGGAACTATTTTAGCCTGAGCCTAGAAATGAATGAGCGAGGAACTCAAAAATTAGGTCTTTCATTTCATGGATTTCTAAAATCATCCACTGGATAATTTTACCTCCCGTCCGCACTATTTAAGGGAAATAGAAAAAAGATAAAAAATTAAAAATAAGGAACTGAAAGGGAAATTACAATGGAACGAATCATTCATGGAGATGTCTTATCACCAATCTTGGCTTATATGCGCTTAAAGGGGCAACACAAGGTTATCTTAGAGAGTATTCCGAGAGACAAGGAAACAGCTCGTTTTTCTATCTTAGCCTATAATCCAGTTTTTGAGATTAAGTTTGAAAATGGAGTCCTTTATCAAAATGGTCAAGTGATTGATCGAGATCCCTTGGATTTCCTTTATGAAGTGACTCATAAGAGCCAGCACCACTCAGACCTACCTTTTGGTGGTGGAGCCATTGGTTTTGTTGGTTACGATATGATTTCGCTTTATGAAGAAATTGGTCAAATTCCTGAAGATACTATTGGAACGCCAGACATGCATTTCTTTGTCTATGAGAGCTACATGGTCTTTGACCACAAGAAGGAAAAAATCCATGTCATCGAGGATACTCTCTATAGTGAGCGAAGTCAAGAAGACTTGGCAGAAGCCTTGAATAAAGTGCTTGAGGAATTACGCATCCCTGCTTCAAATGAATTTGAAGACTTGGATCTATCTCCGTTAGACTTCAAACCACATATCGCTCCTCAGAAGTTTGAGGAAATGGTGGAAACAGCTCGTGACTTGATTCGTAACGGGGATATGTTCCAATGCGTACTCAGTCAGCGCTTCTCAGCAGAAGTTACTGGAAATCCATTTGACTTCTACAGAAATCTCCGCGTGACCAATCCATCTAATTACCTTTATTTCTATGATTTTGGGAATTATCAAATCATCGGTGCCAGTCCAGAAAGTTTGGTTTCCGTCAAAAATGGCATCGTGACAACCAATCCGATTGCGGGTACACGACCAAGAGGAGCTACGGATGAAGAGGACAAGACCTTAGCGACAGACCTGCTTTCTGATGAAAAGGAAACAGCAGAGCATCGAATGTTGGTAGACTTAGGTCGTAACGATATTGGTCGCATCTCTGAAACGGCAAGTGTACAAGTTACCAAGTATATGGAAGTGGAGCTCTTCCGCTACGTCATGCATTTGACTAGTGTTGTCAAGGGGCGTTTGCTTCCAGAACTCACTGCCATGGATGCTTTGAAAGCAACACTTCCTGCTGGAACAGTTTCAGGAGCACCAAAGATTCGAGCTATGAGACGGATCTATGAACTGGAAACGGAAAAACGCGGTGTATACGCAGGAGCAATCGGCTACTTGTCTGCGACGGGTGATATGGACTTGGCCATTGCCATCCGAACCATGATTCTCAAAAATCAAATAGCCTATGTGCAGGCTGGGGCAGGAATTGTCTATGACTCTATCGCCCAAAACGAATACCAAGAAACCATTAACAAAGCTAAATCTATGACTAGAATTGGAGAACTAAGACCATGATTTTATTGATTGACAACTATGATTCTTTTACCTATAACTTGGCCCAATATATTGGGAATTTTGCAGAAGTTCAGGTATTGAGAAACGATGATCCTAAGCTATATGAAGAAGCTGAAAAAGCAGATGGTTTGGTCTTTTCTCCCGGTCCAGGTTGGCCAGTTGATGCTGGAAAGATGGAAGATATGATTCGTGACTTTGCTGGCAAAAAGCCGATTCTTGGGATTTGTCTGGGTCATCAAGCCATTGCAGAAGTCTTTGGTGGTAAGCTTGGCTTGGCTCCAAAAGTCATGCATGGGAAACAGAGCAATATCAACTTTGAAGCACCATCTGTTTTGTATCAAGGTATCGAGGATGGCCGTGCGGTCATGCGTTATCACAGTATCTTGATTGAAGAAATGCCAGAAGACTTTGAAGTGACAGCTCGTTCGACTGATGATCAAGCCATCATGGGGATTCAACACAAAAGCCTGCCGATTTATGGTTTCCAGTACCATCCAGAGAGTATCGGAACGCCAGATGGCTTGTCTTCTATTCGGAATTTTATCGAGAAGGTTGTAAAGTGAGAAAACTAGGATGAAAGAGATTATTGAAAAACTAGCAAAATTTGAAAATTTATCAGGTGTGGAAATGACGGATGTTATTGAGCGTATCGTAACTGGCCGTGTAACGGAGGCACAGATTGCTTCTCTCCTTTTGGCTCTTAAGATGAAGGGGGAAACACCTGAAGAACGTACAGCCATTGCCCAAGTCATGAGAGGACATGCCCAACACATTCCAACTGAGATTCATGATGCTATGGACAACTGTGGTACAGGTGGGGATAAGTCTTTCAGTTTTAACATCTCCACAACTGCAGCCTTTGTCTTGGCTGGTGGCGGTGTTCACATGGCCAAGCATGGTAACCGCTCGATTTCTTCTAAATCTGGTTCTGCAGATGTCCTCGAAGCCTTGGGCATCAACCTAGACCTCAAACCAGCTGAACTAGGTAAGGTCTTTGATAAAACTGGAATCGTCTTTCTCTTTGCTAAAAATATGCACCCAGCTATGAAATACATCATGCCAGCCCGTTTGGAATTGGGAATTCCAACGATTATGAACTTGACTGGTCCACTGATTCACCCAATGGCCTTGGAAACACAGCTTCTTGGAATTAGTCGTCCAGAACTGCTAGAAAGTACAGCTCAGGTTTTGAAAAATATGGGTCGCAAACGTGCCATTGTGGTTGCTGGACCAGAAGGATTGGATGAAGCTGGTTTGAATGGAACAACCAAGATTGCACTTCTTGAAAATGGCGAAATCAGCTTGTCAAGCTTTACTCCAGAGGATTTAGGGATGGAGCGCTACGCTATCGAAGATATCCGTGGAGGAAATGCTCAGGAAAATGCAGAAATTTTGCTTAGTGTTCTTAAGAACGAACCAAGTCCATTCTTGGAAACGACAGTCTTGAATGCTGGTCTTGGTTTCTATGCTAATGGTAAGGTAGATAATATCAAGGATGGAGTTGCCTTAGCTCGTCAAGTCATTGCTAATGGCAAGGCTCTTGAAAAACTCAGACTGTTACAGGAGTACCAAAAATGAGTCAGGAATTTTTAGCACGAATTTTGGAGCAGAAGGCGCGTGAGGTCGAGCAGATGGAGCTGGAGGAAATCCAGCCCTTGCGCCAGACCTATCGCTTGGCTGACTTTTTGAAGAAACATCAAGACCGCTTGCAGGTAATCTCTGAAGTTAAGAAAGCTAGCCCTAGTCTGGGAGATATCAATCTCGATGTGGATATTGTGCAACAGGCCCAGACTTATGAAGCAAACGGCGCAGTGATGATTTCGGTTTTGACAGATGAGGTTTTCTTTAAAGGGCATTTGGATTATCTACGGGAGATTTCCAGTCAGGTAAACATTCCAACGCTCAACAAGGACTTTATCATCGATGAAAAGCAAATCATCCGTGCTCGCAATGCAGGTGCAACAGTCATCTTGCTCATTGTGGCAGCCTTGTCAGAAGAACGTCTTAAGGAACTTTATGACTATGCGACGGAGCTTGGCTTGGAAGTCTTGGTGGAAACCCACAACCTAGCTGAACTAGAAGTAGCTTACAGACTTGGTGCTCAGATTATCGGAGTTAATAACCGTAACTTGACAACCTTTGAGGTCGATTTGCAGACCAGTGTAGACTTGGCTAAACACTTCAAAGAAGATTGCTTGTACATTTCTGAATCGGCTATTTTCACAGGGCAGGATGTGGAACGAGTAGCACCATACTTTAACGGAATTTTAGTAGGGACAGCTCTCATGCAGGCAGAAGATGTAGCCCAGAGAATCAAGGAGTTGCAGATTGACAAAGGTTAAAATTTGCGGATTATCGACCAAAGAAGCGGTGGAAACAGCCGTTTCAGCAGGAGCGGACTATATCGGTTTTGTCTTTGCACCTAGTAAAAGACAGGTGACCTTGGATCAGGCTACTGAGCTGGCAAAGCTCATTCCTGCAGATGTCAAAAAGGTTGGTGTATTTGTTTCACCAAGTCGGGCAGAACTGCTAGAAGCGATTGACAAAGTTGGCTTGGACTTGGTTCAAGTTCACGGTCAGGTGGCAGATGATTTGTTTGAGAATTTGCCTTGTGACAGTATTCAGGCTGTGCAGGTGGATGGAGAGGGTCATGTGCCCAATTCTCAGGCAGACTATCTACTCTTTGATGCTCCTGTGGCAGGGAGTGGCCAGACCTTTGACTGGGCTCAACTGGATACGATTGGACTAACTCATCCTTTCTTTATCGCAGGTGGGCTTAAGGAAGACAATGTAGTAAAAGCAATTCAACACTTTACTCCCTATGCAGTAGATGTATCGAGCGGAGTGGAGACAGATGGACAAAAAGATCATGAAAAGATTAGAAGATTTATAGAGAGGGTAAAGCATGGCATATCAGGAACCAAATAAAGATGGATTTTACGGAAAATTTGGCGGACGTTTTGTCCCAGAAACATTGATGACAGCAGTTTTAGAGTTGGAGAAGGCCTATCGTGAAAGTCAAGCAGACCCAAGTTTCCAAGAGGAATTAAACCAACTCTTACGCCAGTATGTGGGGCGTGAAACTCCTCTTTACTACGCAAAAAACTTGACCCAGCATATTGGCGGAGCCAAGATTTATCTTAAACGTGAAGACCTCAACCATACAGGGGCCCACAAGATTAACAATGCCTTGGGACAAGTTTTGCTTGCTAAACGCATGGGTAAAAAGAAAATTATCGCAGAAACAGGTGCTGGTCAGCACGGTGTGGCAACTGCAACTGCTGCAGCCCTCTTTAACATGGAATGTACCATCTATATGGGTGAGGAAGATGTCAAACGCCAAGCCCTCAATGTCTTCCGTATGGAGCTTTTGGGAGCTAAGGTCGAGGCAGTGACAGACGGTTCGCGCGTGCTCAAGGATGCGGTCAATGCAGCCCTTCGTTCATGGGTAGCTAATATCGATGATACCCACTATATCCTTGGTTCTGCCTTGGGGCCTCATCCTTTCCCAGAAATCGTTCGTGACTTCCAAAGTGTCATTGGTCGAGAAGCTAAACAACAGTACCGCGACTTGACAGGTCAAGATCTGCCAGATGCCCTAGTAGCCTGTGTTGGCGGTGGTTCTAATGCCATCGGTCTCTTCCATCCATTTGTAGAAGATGAGTCTGTAGCTATGTATGGAGCTGAAGCAGCAGGACTTGGTGTGGATACAGAGCACCACGCAGCTACCTTGACTAAGGGTCGCCCAGGTGTCCTCCACGGTTCTCTTATGGATGTGCTCCAAGATGCCCATGGTCAAATTCTTGAAGCTTTCTCTATCTCAGCAGGTTTGGACTATCCTGGTATCGGTCCAGAACATTCTCACTACCACGATATTAAACGTGCCAGCTATGTTCCTGTGACGGACGAAGAAGCCTTGGAAGGATTCCGACTCTTGTCTCGTGTGGAAGGGATTATCCCAGCCTTGGAATCTAGTCATGCAATCGCCTTTGCGGTGAAATTGGCCAAAGAACTCGGACCAGACAAGTCCATGATTGTCTGTCTATCGGGTCGTGGGGATAAGGATGTAGTTCAAGTCAAGGACCGCTTGGAAGCAGACGCAGCAAAGAAGGGAGAAGCTCATGCCTAAGACACTAACAGAAAAATTAAACGCTATAAAAGCAGCTGGAAAAGGAATTTTCGTTCCCTATATCATGGCTGGAGACCATGAGAAAGGTTTGGACGGTCTCGGTGAAACAATCCACTTTTTAGAAAATTTGGGTGTCTCTGCCATTGAAGTGGGCATTCCTTTTTCAGACCCTGTTGCAGATGGACCTGTTATCGAAGAAGCTGGCTTGCGCAGTCTAGCCCACGGGACCTCTACCCAGGCTTTGGTTGAAACCTTGAAAACCATTGAAACAGAGGTTCCACTGGTCATTATGACCTACTTTAACCCCCTCTTTCAGTATGGTGTGGAGAAATTTGTCAAAGATGTGGCAGATACAGCAGTTAAGGGCTTGATTATCCCAGACCTGCCTCATGAGCATGCCAACTTTGTGGAGCCCTTTTTAGCAGACACAGACATCGCCTTGATTCCTTTAGTAAGTTTGACCACAGGGATTGAGCGTCAGAAAGAGTTGATTGAAGGGGCAGAAGGATTTGTCTATGCCGTTGCTATTAATGGGGTGACAGGGAAATCAGGCAATTACCGTGCAGACTTGGACAAGCACTTGGCACAATTGCATCAAGTGGCTGATATCCCAGTCTTGACAGGATTTGGCGTATCTAGTCAAGCTGATGTAGAACGCTTCAATGCGGTGTCAGATGGTGTTATCGTTGGTTCGAAAATTGTAAAAGCTCTCCACCAAGGAGAGCCGATTCAGGACTTTATCAAACAAGCAGTAGCTTACCAAAAATAATCACACAAGCAGCGAGCAAGAGGAAAGGCACGAAAGGAAGTCTTTCCTTTTTCTTTTGTAGGAGAAAGGCAAGAATCCCCGTAGCAGAAGCAAACTGAATCAAGATGAGTAATTCTGTTGCGCTAAAGACGATAGCACAAGAAGCTAAAAAGA
Source organism: Streptococcus mitis SK579 (assembly GCF_000257905.1). Lineage (GTDB taxonomy): Bacteria > Bacillota > Bacilli > Lactobacillales > Streptococcaceae > Streptococcus > Streptococcus mitis_L. The sequence goes on along the minus strand of NZ_AJJL01000078.1, from coordinate 49,345 downwards.
GAAAATCCCCTGCGCCCATGCGGATATCGATAAAATGAGCTAAAATTCCAAGGACAAGGAAGAAGACCATGACCAGATTCCAACCACAGAAAGCCATGAGGATTAGGTGAAAAGTCATCCAGACCAGTAAGGGATATTCCTGATGGCGAAAGTCGTAGATGCCTAAGGTCAAACCAGCAGTGATTAGGATGACTTGCCTCAAGGAAAGTAATTCCCAGGAGTAAAGCAGAAAGATGAGTCCTAAGCCTAGTTCCAAAAGGGCATACCAGACTGGATAAGGAGCCTTGCAGTAGCGACAGCGAAAGCGATTGAAGATCTGCGAGAGAATCGGAATCAAATCTAAGGGACGCAAGGGAGTCTGACAGGAATCGCAGTGACTAGCAGGTTGGATAATGGATTGCTCTGGAAAACGGTCAATGACCAAACTAAGAAAGGAAGCAAGAATGCTCCCGACAAGAAAAAAATAAAAATCAATCATACTTATCTATTCGTAAAAAATAGGAGAAGTAGTATAATGGAGAAACATAGATAAGATGGTGAGACAAAGATGATAATTCGTTTTGAAGAAAAGGTGAGCACAGAAAACGCTCAGCTCGTATGCCAATGGTCCAACTCCCTTGGCAAATACTTTCAAGAGCAATGGATGGGAACAATGATTCCTTTTCCCTTGACAATTCAAGTTTTGCAAGATTTGGAAGGGATCTTTTCAATCTTTGAAGGACAAGAGTTTGTGGGGCTAATACAAAAAATCAGGCTAGAAGACAGTAATCTTCATATTGGAAGATTTTTTATCAATCCTCAGAAACAGGGGCAAGGCTTAGGTAGCCAGGCTTTAAGGAAATTTGTTAGTTTGGCATTTGAAAATGAAGACATAGATACTATTTCTCTAAATGTCTACGAGGCAAATCAAACAGCTCACAATCTTTACCAAAAAGAAGGATTTGAAATCGTTCAAATGGTTGAAGAACCTGTACGAAAATACATCATGAGAAAGGGGAGATAGAAAGCAAAAAAAGAGGCTAGGAAAAGTCTTTGAAATCAATGTTGACTGCGATGATGAACCTGAATCAGCCCCTCAAAAGGGACTGTATATGAATGAACGTTACCAGTGTTTAAAAACTAAAGAATATCAGGCACTTTTATCTTCCAAGGGTAGATAAATTTTCGCTAAACGTAAGATTGATATGAAATCTGTCTTTGGGCAGATAAAGGTTTGTTTGGGTTATAAGAGATGTCATCTGAGAGGTAAGTGTCAAGTGAGAATTGACATGGGATTCGTACTCATGGCCAACAACCTGCTGAAATATAATAAGAGAAAGAGGCAAAATTAAAAAGCTAGAGTTCCGCAATTGGAAATCTCTAGCTTTTTGTTTTCTGAGAATCATCTTGACTCAGACTCTTTTGACTAATGTTACTAAAAAGATAAAGTAACTTTTAGCCTTATTTATTGTCGCTACTCAACATGTTTTTGATACCTTCTACAGCACCTTCTACAGCGTCTTTGGCATCTTCAGCAACTTCTTTTACTTTAGAAACAACTTTTTCAGCTGCTCCTTCTTTTTCCATTTTTTCATCACCGATGGCTTTCCCAACACCTTCTTTAATAGAACCTTTAGCTTGATTTAATTTTTCTTCTACTGACATGATAATTTCTCCTGTTATATTTATTTTATCTTAGTTTACACGAGTTTTTTCGTGAGATACTACACCAGTTGCTGCACCTTTAACAGCTTCTACACCTTCGCTAACTTTTTCTTGAACAGTTGAGAAACCAGATCCAAGACCAGATTTAGCTTTTTCGAATTGTTCTGAAGCGAATTCTCCTGTTGATTCAGCAACGTCAGATACGCGATCTTGAAGGCTTACTGAGTCTGCTTCATGTTGTTCTTTAGTTTTGATGTCGACAACGTTTACGTTGATTTCAACAACTTCCAAGTCAGTCATTTTAGCAACTTCTGAAGATACGATTTCTCTGATTTCTGAATATAAAGCTGGAACATTTTTTTGGTACTCAGCAATAATGTTTAAGTCAACTGCAACTTGTGTTTTACCAACTTCTACGTTAACACCACTTGTTACGTCATCGCTGTTAACGATTTTTTCTTTAAGATTTGAGAAGAAACCACCGTCGATTCCCAAAAGACCTGAAACGTTTTCTAGTGACAGACCAATGATTTTTTGGATAACTTTATCTTCGTAAGTAAGTTCTCCTTTGATTTCGTGAGCTACAACAGTAGCATCTTTCGTTTCTACGTTAGTGTTTGTGTTTTTTTCGTTTGACATATGAAACTCCTTTAATTAAATTAGTAATTTTTATTTATCTATATAGTTTTTTTCGATATATAACCCAGCTGTAACTCCTAGTGCTCCTAAAATCAATACAAATATTGTTTTGAAGAAGCCAAAGGAGACAATCAAACAAGCGAGAAATACGCCTATGAGACCAGCGATAATTGGATATCGATATTGTTTAAGCCATTCCATTTTTTACTTCCTTACTTCACACGACTAACAGTCTTTTTGTTTTGAGGTTTTGGTTTAGGCTGGTAGTCTTTTACTAGAACTTCTAGTTTAACCTGACGCTCAATACCAAAAAACTGCTTCAATCCATTAGTTATTTCATTTTGAATTAGCTGGCATCTGTCAGCGATGTTGTCCGAAGGAAGAATTTTACCTTCTACATGAACGAAACATTTATTTTTTCGTAAATTTACATGAACAGTTGGGTTCTTGATCAATCCATGATCACTCACCAAACTTCTAACAAAACCTTCGATTGCCGAATTCTTTAATTTTAATGTATCGTTTTTAGTTTCAAGTTGAATTTCCAAATAACGCTTAGGATAAAACAACACAACTAATATCGATAACAAAACTAAAGTTGATAGAGCCACTATCCCCCAGAATATATATCTAGAGAGATAGAATTCAACGAAATGATTCTGTCTCCAGCTAAATAGCTGAATGCCTAGATCACTAACTTGATGATAATCTATCAAAACAGGAAGGAAAATTGTCAAGATTAAAATACAGAAAATAATTAAAAATATTTTCTTTGTTTTTGACATATACAATCCTTTCGATTTAACATTAAACTATTTTTACCCGTCTAATCTATTTAAAAATAGTTTATTACTACAAGTAATTATTTTTTACCTGTAAAGAATGATACTACAGTAACAACAATTGCTGCTCCTGCAATAGATGGGATCAAGGCCATTCCAGCGATGGATGGGCCTCAACTACCTAAAAGGGATTGTCCTACAGATGACCCGACTAAACCAGCGAATACATTTGCGACGATTCCCATAGAACTACCTTTTTTAGTGATTCTACCTGCTACAAGTCCAATAAGACCTCCAGCAATGATTGACCACAATATTGCTTACCCTCCTTTTTTATTTTAATATCAAAAAATAAATCAATTCCTTTGATTATTGCTATTGTATAATTTTAATATAAAAAAATCAATTATTTTGATTATTATATAATTTTAATAAAAAAAAATCAAATTCTTTGATTGTTGCTATTATATAATTTTTAAAATTAAAAATATAATCTTTCGACTTGAATTTGATTCTGTATTCACGCCCTCAATAGACGGTAAAATAAGAAAATTGTTTATATATTGTCTCTGTAGTGTTATTATACGAAATAAAAGATTTTAGGGAAAGTCGTTATATCATGCTATACCTATTCTTTGTGGTATAATTGCAAGAGGTTTAATCCGATAATTTATAAAGAGAGAAAGACATTCATGAGAGATTTATTATCTAAAAAAGTCATAGGCAATTAGAATTATTATTTGAACATAAACGTTGGTTTCATCGTTCTGAACTAGCAGAGTTATTAAATTGTACAGAACGTGCAGTCAAAGATGATCTATCACATGTTAAATCTGCTTTTCCTGACTTGATTTTTCATTCTTCGACTAATGGTATACGCATTATTAATACCGATGATAGTAATATTGAAATGGTTTACCATCATTTCTTTAAGCATTCAACTCATTTTTCGATTTTAGAATTTATCTTCTTTAATGAATGTTGTCAAGCTGAAAGTATTTGTAAAGAATTTTATATCAGTTCATCTTCGCTCTATCGTATTATTAGCCAAATCAATAAAGTGATTAAAAAGCAATTTCAATTTGAAATCAGTCTGACCCCTGTTCAAATCATTGGAAATGAGAGAGACATTTGTTACTTTTTTGCACAATATTTTTCAGAAAAATATTATTTTCTAGAATGGCCATTTGAAAATTTTTCATCAGAGCCCCTATCTCAATTGTTAGAATTGGTTTATAAGGAAACAAGCTTTCCAATGAATTTGTCAACGCATAGAATGCTAAAGCTGCTCCTGGTTACGAACCTATATAGAATAAAGTTTGGTCATTTCATGGAAGTAGAGAAAGACTCTTTTAACGATCAAAGTTTGGATTTTTTAATGCAGGTAGAAGGAATAGAAGGTGTTGCTAAGAATTTTGAATTAGAATACAATATCTCTTTAGATGAAGAAGTTGTTTGCCAATTATTTGTGTCTTACTTTCAAAAAATGTTTTTCATAGATGAAAGTCTCTTTTTGAAATGCGTAAAAAAGGATAGCTATGTTGAAAAATCTTACCATCTATTGAGTGATTTTATTGATCAGATTTCAGTCAAGTATCAGATTGAGATTGAGAATAAGGATAATCTGATTTGGCATCTGCATAATACTGCACATCTGTATCGTCAGGAGTTGTCCACTGAGTTTATTTTATTTGATCAAAAAGGGAATACAATCAGGAATTTTCAAAATATTTTCCCTAAATTTGTTTCAGATGTAAAAAAAGAGCTTTCTCATTATTTAGAGACTCTTGAAGTTTGTTCTAGTTCAATGATGGTAAATCATCTATCTTATACCTTCATCACTCATACCAAACATTTGGTGCTTAATCTACTACAAAATCAGCCAAAGCTGAAGGTTCTGGTTATGAGTAATTTTGATCAGTATCATGCAAAATCCGTTGCAGAGACACTTTCTTATTATTGCAGCAACAATTTTGAACTTGAAGTTTGGACTGAATTAGAATTATCAAAGGAATCTTTAGAAGAATCGCCTTATGATATCATCATTTCTAATTTTATTATTCCTCCGATTGAAAATAAGAGACTGATCTATTCAAATAATATAAACACGGTCTCACTCATATCTTTGTTAAATGCCATGATGTTTATTCGATTAGATTAGTAACCTAAAATAAAAAATGCTATTTCGCGTTTTGAACTGTACCTCAAAAGTTAGACAGAAAAAATCTAATTTTTGGGGTGTTTTTATTAAGAAAAGACCTTCAGTCATTTAAGTAAAATGTACATCTAGAGTCATAGTCCTCTAAAACTCTTGCTTTTTTTGTAGAAGATACGAAAAAAACCTTGATTCCAAGGCTTTTCCTGTTGTATGTAGATGCCCCCTACATGGATTTGTAAGAACTTTTCATATTGAAAATAAACAAAAGTGTTGAAATATAGCTGATTTTAGGGAAATACTTCTAGGTGTTTTCAATGTCAGGCTTTAAAAACGTGGCAAAAGTGGGGCAAAAACGAATGACTCGTATTTGGTTTGAAAATCTATAATACCTAATGTTTATGCTATTCTAGATATATAGTTTTGTTATAAACAAATGTCAGTGCGAGATCAAATTGGAGGATAAAATAGAAAAACAAATTAATGAAAAAAAAAGCCTTGGTTCCCAAAGCTTTTTAATGTTATAAACTCATTAAAATAATCCCCAGTTAGATTTGGAATATTTTTTATTCTGTGTCATATAAAAATAAATAAAATGAATGGTTATAGCTAGAGCTAAAATGGTTGTTATACTCACTACTATTATAGGATTAGAAGCAAAGATTAAAGAGAGAATCAAGGCAGCCAGATAGAGTGTCGCTTGGACACAGTAGTAACTTTTCGAATAGCGAAGATAGTGTTTGTTATGGGGCCCATTTACTAGGACAGCAGCTTGAAAGAGGCCAAATCCGATATAAGAGAAGCTGGTTGCAAAGAGACGATTAGCTTCAGGATTCAGAAGAAAACTCATCGATACAGTCATCATCATAAGCCCAATGAAAATAGGATAGTGACTGTAAATTAGAAATAGCCCCTTTTGATTAGATTTTTCATCAATAGCATGGTCGAATTGACCAAAATAAAACAAGAACAGAGAAATCATAATAATGAAATAAAGAACCGAATAAATCGAGAAATTCTCGATTGTAAAGAAGTTAGCTAGCTCCGTAATCATCTCTCCAAACATAATAATGACAAGAAGGGAGATGCGCTCGATTAAATGGGGGAGATTTACCTGGTAATGCTTATCTTTATTAAGCAAGATACTTGGCATAATAAATGTTAGCAGAATACTAACAAATAAGATATAGACTCTAAGGTAAATAGGAAGAAGAGCTGTTAGATAGACTCCTAAACTTCCTAGACCTGTTATCCATAGAAAACCTTTGATACTTTCCCGATTAGCATCATCGGTTGATTTTCTAAAAAATTCAACCAAATATTGAAAAAATAAGGTAAGGGTTAATGTACCAATAGCCCAACAGAGATAATGAAAATATTGTTGCCAATCAGGTCCAATCATATTGGCTATAAAGAGTAAAATTCCCATTTTGATAAACATGATTACTATGTTAAATAAAGAGTTCTTTCCATAGCGATTGGTATAATCGGTTTGAATCATCCAGGAATCGATGAGAAACAAAGTAGCAATGAGAAAATCAAGGAAAGAATTCCAAGTCAAAATACCGTTATGAAGATGGTCAATTAAAGTAGTTACTTTTGAAATTGCAAAAACAAAAACTAAGTCATAAAAAAGTTCTGAAAATTCTACACGTTTATGTTTAATAAGAGTTGTCATCTTAAGACCTTTCTATTTTAGAAGTACAATTTATTATAACAGAAAATGGTAAAAAAAAGGAGATGCTTAAATAACTTCATGTGACGCGAATGAACTGCGCCACAAAAGTTAGGTTTTTTCTGTCTAACTTTTGGGGTGCAGTTCAGAAGGGGTGTTTTTTCTATCGTTTTTTAGTGCTAAGACTACACAAAAAAGCCTTGATTCCAAGGCTTTTTCCTGTTGATTTAGATGCCCCCTACAGGGATTTGGAAAGGACTTTCATATTGAGAGCAATTAAAAATATTGAAATATAAGTGATTTTAGGTATTTTCAATGTCATGATTTAAAAATGGGACAAAAGTGGGGCAAAAACCATACAGATTCTAAACTGTATGGTTCTTTTTTTATCTAACCAAGAAAGGTTAAAACTTATTAAAACACATGCAATCAACTGTTGAAAACTTTTTAGTCCGTGTAATATAAAAACAAGTAAAAAGTTGAACTATAGGGAATATTGTGTCATAATAGGTAATAGATGAATAATTAATAGATTGGAAATAATGCTTTCTTACCTTAACAAGTTGAATTGGTTATACATTTTTTCGTCGCAATTGTGTCTATCTCTCGAGTTTAGCTAGTTTTTATAAGCTCTGGTTTCTAATCAATATAACAAATTTTAGAAGTGCATAAGACAAGATGGTGACATTATTACAGTCATTTCTAGTCACCATATGTTGCTGGCACAGGCTGTTTGTAGTGTTGGCTATTTACTAGTCAGTTTAATCGGAGTGTTTAATTTTTATTGTTGAAAGGTTTTTATATGGCGAAAATTCTATCTTTAGGTCTGACAGGTAAGAAATTACTTGCTCAGGGGTTCTTGTTTGTTCTGCTAGGTCTCATCTTGATGGTCACGGGGACTTGGTTGCCAGTAACAGTTATTCGCCTGGTTCTGTTTTTAGCTTGGATAGCAACGGTCGTAGATTTGCTATTAAGAGTTTTCAAAAAAAGCCAGTCAACGGATACCTTGGGAGTTGCACTGGTTAAATTGTTAGTGCTGGGATATTTGCTAGGTTCTAATCTTGCGACTGATATACCGATTTATGTTCTGGCTCTTGTGATTGGAGTTTATCAGATTTTTCATGCTAGTATTAACCTTGTCACCTATGTTCTCTACCGCAAAAACAAAATTCGACCTCGTTTTCGTCTCTTACTAGATGGACTCGTACTAGTTTTTCTTGGTGGGACTAGTCTTTTGTCCTCTACAGGAAATTCTGTCTTTCAACTCTTTGTATTAGGGGCTTATTTTTTCCTTTATGGTGTGTCCAATATCCGTGATGGTTTCTTGTTTGAGGAGGAAATTGGGAAAAACCATCTCAAACGTCGTGTAAGAATGAGCTTACCTATTGTCCTAGCCGCTCTCATCCCTGCAAGAACTTTAGCAAAAATTAACAAATTTATGCTGGAAAATGCTGATGAGGAAGAAGATATCCATCTTGGAATAGTGAAGTCTGGTAAGACAGCAGAGCTAGAAATTTTTGTTCATACAGCTGAGACCTCCCTGTTTTCAGCTATTGGTCATGTGGATATCTGCTATCAGGGCCGTGTTATTTCTTATGGCAACTATGATCCGTCATCTGAGACCTTATTTGGTATGGTAGGAGATGGTGTCTTATATTTCTGTGATCGTGACAAGTACATTGACCTATGTAAACGTGAGAGTCAAAAAACGCTTTTTGGTTATGGGATAGATTTGACGCCTGAAATGGAAAAAGCAGTTCAGAAAAAGTTGGCTGAATTGAAACAACTGACGATTCCATGGGAGCCAAGTGCAGATAAAATCATGACAGGTGATGGTAAGGAAGACTACACCTACGCTTATAAAATCAGACATGAGACAGATGGGGAACTTTATAAATTTATCAAATCTAAGTTTAAATCCTACTTTGTCTTATCTACAAACTGTGTGCTCTTGGCTGATACCATAGTCGGTCAGGCTGGCACCGATATCCTCTCACCCAAAGGATTTATCGCTCCAGGAACTTACCAAGCCTACCTTAATCGAGAGTTTGAAAAACCAAATAGTATAGTCGTATCTAAACATGTTTATTAAGGAGAATTTATGAACTTAGTAAAAAAATACACCCCGTTAATACTTTTTATAGGGCTGGTTGCTCTTGTAATTCTGAATGCATCGAGCTTTATATCAGGAGCAATCTCTCTCTTTGATGTAATATCAACCTTGATTTATGGTGCTGTTATTGCTTTTGTGCTTAATGTTCCTATGAAAAAAATTGAACAGTACTTAGTTAAATTGAAGGTAAAGGCAGAGTTGCGTCGTCCGATTGCCATGGTACTTGTTTTCCTAGCTCTTATCTTAATCGTGATTGCTCTTTTGGTTTTGGTGCTGCCAACCCTAGCCCAGACTATTAGTCAGCTGGGAACAGTCCTTTCAACAGTCCTTACTCAACTTGGGAAATTGCTAGGCAGCTCGGAATTTGTAACCAAAGACATGTTGTCAACTATCGTATCAGGCATACAGGGACAATCTAGTTCTATTAGCCAAGCTTTGATAGGTTTTTTATCAGGTCTGACTAGTAATATCGGCAATATTTTTTCAAGTTTGATGAATGCCTTTTTGATTATAGTCTTCACCTTTTCATTTTTATCCAGTAAGGAACATTTGGCAGCGATGACGAGTCGACTTCTAAAAGTTTTTCTTCCAGAGAAGGTGGTGATAAAGTTGACTTACATTGGACAAGTAGCACTAGAGACTTATGACCAATTTTTGATGAGTCAGCTGATTGAAGCAGTTATCATAGGAGTTATGATAGCGGTTGGTTACAGCGTGTTTGGGATACCCTATGGAGTAATGACAGGTATCTTTGCAGGAGTGCTATCGTTCATTCCTTATGTAGGGCCTATGATTGCTTGTGTTGTGGGAGCGATTTTTATCTTCACAGTGAGTCCTACTCAAGCCTTACTTTCTCTTCTTCTATATCAAGTTATACAGCTGATTGAAGGAAACCTTATTTATCCTAGAGTTGTAGGTCAGTCTATTGGTTTGCCAGCTATTTTCACGCTTGCGGCTGCTAGTATTGGAGGCAATCTCTTTGGCTTACTTGGGATGATATTCTTTACACCGATATTTGCTGTTATCTATCGATTGGTTAAGGAATTTGTCGTTGCAAAGGAAAATCAGCTAGATTAAGAAAAACTAAATTTAATAAGATATACTGAGAAGAGAGTGAGAGATTCTCTTCTCTTTTATTTTTAAATACTTTTCTACAAAAAGCTATTAGACGTTAAAAAAAGCCTTGGTTTCAAGGCTTATTTCTGTTGATTTAGATGTGCCCCCTGCAGGGCTCGAACCTGCGCCCCATAGCTTAAGAGTCTACTGCTCTACCAACTGAGCTAAGGAGGCAACAGAAAAAGCTGAGAATGTAACTTCCCAGCTATTTTAATATGCCCAAAATGGCAGCTAGATTATTTACGAAAGGCATCAAGGATATAGGTGAAACCAACAATTAAAAATGCAAAGGCAACGACATAAACGACAAAGACACTTGTAGCTACTGGATTGAACAAAATCACTAGACCTAGTAAAAATGCAAGCAACGCTATCCACATGATATGGTTGCCAATAATAGGGAAAATCAATCCCAGACGATTGCCTTTAAAGAAAACTATAATGGCTTCTACAATTAACCAAATTCCTAAAATAGTTGGAATGACAACTGGCAGCGTCACAAAGCCATAGGCAACGAGGTAAAGAGCTAAGAGAAGATTAACAATCCCTTGGAAAAGATGAGCTGGTGAGCGAAGCTCTTTTGGTACAGAGAAATAGCCTAAAATAGCTGCTATAGAAGAAACCAGTAAACCAAATGCAATCCACCAGCTGTAAGCAACAAGATTAGCTACTGGGTTTGTAAATAGGAAAAGTCCTAAAAGGACAAAAACAACTCCTGTCAATACCCCCTATATAGTATAGTATAGTTTGATAATAAAAATATTATACACCTTTTTAGAGGAAATGTCAATAAACAAAATGGAAAATTTGGAAGTTTCAGTCTGATTTATGAAAAGAAAATCAGTTTTTATTATTTTGAAAATAAAAAGAGAAGATAAAATTTGTCTTCTCTACATGAAAATATTGTATGGAATCAAAGCAAAAGTAACTGGCTTTACACTATTTGTAAAGATGTAATTTGATTCAAAAAGAAAAGATAGATTTAAAATGTGGGACAAATGATGGGGTAAATCAGTTATAGACAAGCAAAAAAAGCCTTGATTTACAAGGCTTTTTCCTGTTGTATTTAGATGCCCCCTACAGGGATCGAACCTGTGACCCACGGATTAAGAGTCCGCTGCTCTGCCAGCTGAGCTAAGGAGGCAAAGAAAAAAGCTGTATTGGTGCCGAAACTTCACGGTTTGTATTGAACCCGCGCAATTAAGCAGGTGGGCAACTCGCTCTAACTGAAGCTGTTTCCGTGTGAGACGGCCTACATGCTGTTAGAAGACTTTTGTTTCCCTAATAATACAAAAAATAGTCGGTCAACACTTAAGTGTGAAGTCGTACACCACAGCGTTTCTATGTTTATATGATACCACTTTTTCAAAAAAAATCAAGAGGAAAGTGCAATTTTTTGAAAAGGATTTCAGATTTTTCGTAAACGGTCGATAGCTTCCTTTCTTTGAGCCAAAGCTCGTTCATATTTACCAGTATCTTCTGCTTGGAAATAGTGATGGTTACGGATTTTTTCTGGCAGATAGTCTTGTTTAATCCAATTTCCAGGATAGTTGTGTGGATAGAGATAGTCTTGGGCATTCCCTAGTTCCTTGCTTCCACTGTAGTGCCCATCACGCAGGTGCCGCGGAATAGGCAAGTGCCCTGATGTTTTGAGGTCGGCAAGAGCCTTGTCCATAGCCACGTATGCTGAATTGGATTTTGGAGAAAGGGCTAAATCAATCACGACATTGGCAATGAGAATGCGGGCTTCTGGGAACCCAATCTTCTGGGCAGCATCAAGAGCAGTCACGGTGTGAATCTGGGCTTCAGGATTGGCCAAACCGATATCTTCATAGGCGATAACAGTCAAGCGACGAGCGAGACTAGGCAAATCACCAGCCTCAATCAAGCGTGCTGCGTAGTGGAGACTGGCATCTACATCCGAACCTCGTATGGACTTTTGCAGGGCTGAGAGTACGTCGTAATGTCCATCCCCATCCTTGTCCATGGTAATGTAGCTCCGCTGCAGGCTATTTTCCATTATGTCTAGAGTGATATGGCGTATGCCCTCGTCATTCTCAGGGGTAGAGAGAACTGCCAAATCCAGTGAGTTAAAGGCAGAACGAAGGTCTCCGTTTGTAGAGGTCGCAATGAAATCCAGCGCATCCTCATCTAGTTCTACTGGAAAATCAAAACCACGTTCAGGGTTATTTAGAGCTATCTGAAGAGCCTCTTTGACGTCTTGGTTAGACAGAGGTTCCAACTCAAAAATTTGAACACGGCTACGAATGGCAGGAGTGACAGAGAAGAAAGGATTTTCAGTTGTAGCCCCAATCATGATGACCAGTCCACTTTCCAAGAGAGGCAAGAGGAAGTCTTGCTTGGTTTTATCTAGTCTATGAATCTCGTCTAGTAATAGGACGAGACCACCAGAGAATTTAGCCTCTTCCGCAATTTCTTGCAGTCGCTTTTTACTATCAACTGTCGCATTGAAAGTTCGAAAGGCATACTTGGTCGTCCCTGCGATAGCAGAGGCAATACTGGTCTTGCCGATTCCCGGAGGGCCATAGAGAATCATGGAGGACAGGCGGTTGGCTTCTACCATGCGGCGGATGATTTTTCCTTGTCCCACCAGATGTTCCTGACCGATGACCTGGTCGATGGTTTTAGGGCGCATGCGAAGCGCGAGATTGTCTGGCATAGCAGTCCTTTCTAACGTGGATTTGAGTAGAATGACTCATCTAATATATCTTACTATGTCCATTCTAGCCTATTAGTTGTGATATTTCAATGGTTTTGTAATATTCAGGGTGTGAGATAGAATCTTTTTGACTATTTAATTTAATGAGGAGAGGTATCAGCATGAGAGAATGGATTTTCCTTAAAGTTCAAAATATGATAGTTGAGTCTAAAGAAGTGGAATTACTGATTTGAGAAATAACATTGCTAAATGTTATTGCATGAACTATAATGAAAAGAGAGGTGATAAGTAGTGGAAATAACGGAATTACCAAGTTAGGAAATTTTCTTGATAAAGTACATAGTAGATATAAATTTAGATAGCAATATTTGAAAAGGGGAAAATGGAACTAGATGAATACTTCAAATTCAAAGCTACTTGAAAATAAGTCATTTATGGAACTTGACGGACTAGTTGGTTTACCAAATGGAGTGAAACCAGCACCTATGAAATACAATCTTGGAAAAATCAACAAATATTTAAACGAAACAGGAAAAGAATTTAAAGAACTGACTGTTCTGGAACTAAAACAATTTGAGAGAGTTAAATAAAGATGGGACTAGATAAAAGATTTGTGGAGAAAGCCTTTGCCAGTGGCAAAGATAGAGTTAATAGATCGATTTTTGTAAAACCTGAAGAGCTTATTGAACTATTTGATGAAGGTTTAAGTTATTTTGGGGAAGGTATTTTTTATTGCTTACCTCGTAGCAAATTTGTAGAAAGTCATAAAGATGAGATTCGAGAGAGGTACAATCTTTCTAACGAATTACCAAAGATAAACGGTATCTATTTAGGGACTTTTTTAAAAATGAGATCATGGGATAGAATCAGAAAAACAAAACCAAGCTTAAAAGAAATTATAAACATGGTTGAAAAGTGAAATAGTGGCTATCTATTAGAAGGAGTTTTTACTCCATTTAATCTTTGTTGATCATTTCAACTGTTACAATTTCATTCTCGAATAGTTTAATCCATCTATTTCCTGTTTTGATAGATATTCTTCATCATAGACTTCTTTATCGTTAAAAAGACAAATCTCTTCATATGTTTTATTGTCAGTATCAGTAATTTTAACAACCTTATTGTTAAAGTTTTCAAGTTCCATAAATTTTCTTTTTTATATTATTGGAATCCCTTTTGCGTAAGCTTCTTTGGCTTCTGCAAGTGTCATTTCATTAGGGCCGCCATCTATATTAGTTTCTCCTGTATTTTGCCACTGACAGACGTCACAGATATCATAGTCCATAACTTCAGTTCCGCAAACAGGGCAATGTAGCCAGATTTCCCCGTCAATTTCCCAAGTCTTTTGTGATTCATTCATGTCGTTCTTCCTTTTATAAGCCATTTTCGCTTCAGCAAGCGTCATTTTATTAGGACCACCATCGATATTAAATGCTCCCGTATTTTGCCAATGACAAACATCGCAAATATTATAAGTTTCTACTAAGGTTCCACATACAGGGCAATGCACATGCTCCCAACCATCAATGAAAATTAAATTCTCTTTTTTAGTTTTATTCATGATAAGCAACTCCTGTTATTTTGTAATACCATCTTGAGTTAACTCTATTGATGCGATTTCAGATTCATTAAATCCAACATATGGATATTTATCTGTTCTTATTGTAATTTCATCATAGAGTTCATCTTCCGTATCAAGTTTCCCTGTAAAGCTATTACAATGACCCTCTAAAATTTGTCCGTCAACAAAAACAATCCTAATTTCTTTTCCTAAATATTGTTCTAAATTCATTACTGATTTCCTTTCCAATATTATACTTCAAATCAAGGGATATTACTAATGAATAAAGTATGGTAAATGATGAAACAGTTTATCTGACAATGCAAGTTTCTCTTCTACCGAAGGTATTGATTTAGTAGTTTTTGCTAGTCTTTTAGAAAAATCGTAATATAATTTTGGGTGATAATCATTTTTTAATGAAGAGAGGAGAAGTAATGTTAAGATTCAATCGAGCCACTTCTAGTGGGTCGAGAAAAGCAGGAACTCTGATAGTTCTGCTTATCCGTTTATATAAGACTTCCCTTAGAACCACATCTAGGGGCTTTTATGTATAAGAGAATAATAAGTATTACTCCTTTACAATACGTGTAGCACGTGTTATAATGGTGTTGTCAGGAGGTAAAAGCGCTATGCCTATGACACAAAAAGAGATGGTTAAACTCCTTACGGCTCATGGTTGGATAAAGACTAGAGGCGGTAAAGGTTCTCATATTAAAATGGAGAAGCAAGGGGAAAGACCTATCACAATCCCTCATGGTGAACTGAATAAGTACACTGAAAGAGGGATAAGAAAGCAAGCTGGGTTGTAAAATTCAGCCCCTGCTTTTTGATATGGAGGTAGTGAGATGTTAGTTACGTATCCAGCTTTATTTTATTATGATGATACAGATGGGGTAAAAGCGACTTATTTTGTTCATTTCCCAGATTTTGAATACTCAGCTACACAAGGTACGGGGATTTCTGAGGCTTTGGCTATGGGTTCAGAGTGGTTAGGCATAACTGTTGCAGATTTGATAGAGAATGATGGAGATTTGCCCCAGCCATCAGATATCAATAGCTTGTCTTTAATTGATAATGATCCTTTTAAAGATGATGAAGATTTCGTGTCAACTTATGACCTTGATAAATCTTTTATTTCTATGGTATCTGTTGATGTATTAGAATACCTAGGAAGTCAGGAACCAATTAAAAAGACCTTGACCATACCAAGATGGGCAGATAAGTTGGGACGAGAAATGGGACTTAACTTTTCTCAGACTTTGACAGATGCTATTGCAGATAAGAAAATTCAAGCTTAAGATTAAGTGTGGTATCGTGGTAATAGTCAATAAAAAAGCACGTTCAATTGTGCTAGTTACTTGTCTATTGATTTTATAGGTTTCTTAGCCCTTTTGAGGGCTTTTTATATTGATTTTTCAGGAAAAATAAAGAAATCAGACTTTTAAGAAAATCACTAATACCAAGGGTTTAAATGAGGTAATATGGTATAATTAGGACATAAAATAATTTTGTGGTAAGATGGTAGTATCTATTTTAGCATATTTCCGAGCAATCGGGGCGATTTAAGAGTCGCATAGAAAGAGGACAAAATGGCAACATATGGATTTTTAGATGTTTTAGAGGAAGAGTTGGAGAAGAACTTCCCCTTTGACTTTGAGATTAGTTGGGACAAGCGTAATCACGCGGTAGAAGTGAGTTTTCTATTGGAAGCGCAAAATGCTGCAGGTGTGGAGATGGTGGATGAAGACGGAGAGATTTCGTCAGATGATATCCTCTTTGAGGAAGCAGTGCTTTTTTACAATCCTGCCAAGTCAACAGTTAATGCAGAAGACTATTTGACTGTCATACCTTACCTGCCTAAAAAAGGATTTTCTCGTGAATTTTTAGCTTATTTTGCGCTATTCCTTAAAGATACTGCCGAGGTTGGACTAGATGCCCTTATGGACTTTTTGGAAGACCCAGAAGCAGAAGAATTTGTCATGGAATGGAATCAAGAAGTCTTTGAAGAAGGAAAAGTTGGCTTGGAAGAGGGAGAGTTTTATCCTTATCCAAGATACTAGGAATTATTGGGAGAGTTTATGAAAAAACTTGTGACATATTTGATTCAGACAGTGTCTGTTCTTGTGATGATGCTAGCTTTTGCTTGTGGAACCATCGCATTTGCAGAGTTGGGCTATTCTGCATTATTAGTTTTTAGTTTTGGTTATGCTTTCGCTTTTCTAAGCATGTATGTAATCTTTATTCTTCATGAGCTTGGTCATGCATTTTGTGGTTATCTGACAGGCTATCGTCTGGTAGCTTTTGGATTAGGAAACTTTCTTTTAACCAAAAAGTCAGGCAGGCTTCATCTTAGTCGAACAGCAGTTATAAAAAATGTTGGTGCTCAGTATATTGGTTTAAAAGAGAATGAAAGTGATCAAAGAATCATCTTGATGCTTTCAGGAGGCTTGATAGTTCATCTTTGCTTGATATTATTAGCAACACTTTTTGGTTTTTTGACAACAAACTGGTATTTTGCAGGTACTTGGATTTGTCTAAATTTATCTCTTTTTCTCTTCAATGCTCTGCCAGTTGGGATTACCGATGGAGCAAAAATTTGGGAATTACTACAGCACCCTGAAAATACCAAATACGCCTACTTGGTATTGAGACATTCTGCTCAAACTTTGCTGGCTCCTCAAGAATATGATTTGAAAGACTTTGTTCAAGCAGTTCCTGAGGATGCACGAGGGAGTTTTGCGGATGGTGTATTAGGTATGCAAGGTGAAGTTTCCATTTTGGAAGGAAAGGAAGAATTAGCTAAACAGCAGTTTCAAGCATTACTTGAGAGGACAACTACTCCGATGATGCAGACAGTTGCCCAACTATCCCTGCTTCATATCGCCTTGTTGGAAGGAGATTTTGAGCAAGCGGAGCAATATGCTAGTATTCGACAGGTCAAATCGTTTCTGTCTCTCAAGATGTCCAATCTTCAGGTGATACAAGCCTGGTATCAATTAAAGGTTAAGAAAGATATAGATCGAACTCGTAAGGCTCTGAAGATTGCTAAGCAGAAAATGGATAGTAGTCGAATGTTGAGGGACGAGAAATGCTATTATGAAAACTTGTTAGCAGAGCTGGAAAAGGAATTAACCGAAGGAGTCTAATATGGAAATAGAGATTTCTGATTTCACAGGCTGTAAGATTGCTTTGTTTTGTGGGGATAGGCTCTTGACTATCTTACGCGATGATAAGGCAAGCATTCCCTGGCCCAATATGTGGGAACTGCCCGGTGGGGGACGAGAGGAGGATGAAAGTCCTTTTGAGTGCGTTGCGCGTGAAGTTTATGAAGAACTGGGGCTTCATCTGACTGAGGATTGTCTGCTTTGGAGTAGGGTTTATCCAAGTATGCTCTATGAAGGTCGGCACTCTGTCTTTATGGTTGGTCAGTTAAGACAAGAACAATTTGACAATATTATCTTTGGAGATGAAGGACAGGCCTATAAACTGATGCCTATTGAGGAGTTTTTGAAGTCTAAACAGGCAGTGCCTCAGCTCCAGGGGAGATTGAGGGATTATTTAAAAGTAAGTGATTAGAAAGGATGGTTCAGTTAAATTTTTAAACTGAACCCGCCCTAAACACGGTGCCAAAAAGATAAACTTCTCTTAGACACAAACGTCTTCAGAGAGTTTCCTATTTTGGCTTTGTGTTTGACGGGCTTGGTATCTTAATGATGGAAACATGGCAAGAGTTAAAAGTTACAGTGAAGCGTGAGGGAGAGGAGTTGGTTTCCAACCTCTTGATTGAGCTGGGAGCACAAGGCGTTGCGATTGAAGATAGCATGGACTATGTAGGAAATGTTGACCGCTTCGGCGAGATTTTCCCAGAGGTTGAGCAACAGGAAGAAATTGTAGTGACAGCCTATTACCCTGATACAGTTGATGTAGCAACGGTTGAGTCAGATTTGCAGGCTCGTCTAGCAGAATTGACAGATTTTATGGATTTGGGAGAGGTCAAAATGGGGACTACTGCCTTGGCTGAGGAAGACTGGGCAGACAACTGGAAGAAATATTATGAACCAGCTCGTATTACTCATGATTTGACCATCGTGCCGTCGTGGACAGACTATGAGGCGACTGCTGGAGAAAAGATTATCAAGCTAGATCCTGGTATGGCCTTCGGGACAGGAACCCACCCAACTACCAAGATGAGCCTCTTTGCTTTGGAGCAGGTTCTTCGTGGTGGTGAAACAGTGCTAGATGTGGGGACTGGTTCAGGTGTCCTCTCTATTGCCAGCTCGCTTCTGGGTGCTAAGGAAATTTTCGCCTACGACCTAGATGATGTGGCGGTTCGTGTGGCTCAGGAAAATATTGAACTCAACCCTGGTATGGAAAACATCCATGTAGCAGCAGGAGATTTGCTTAAGGGAGTTGAGATTGAGGCAGATGTGATTGTAGCTAATATCTTGGCGGATATCCTCGTTCATCTGACGGATGATGCTTATCGCTTGGTCAAGGATGAAGGCTACCTCATCATGAGTGGAATTATCAAGGACAAGTGGGACATGGTGCGCGAGTCGGCTGAGTCAGCTGGATTTTTCCTCGAAACTCACATGGTTCAAGGGGAATGGAATGCCTGTGTCTTTAAGAAAACCAAGGATATTTCTGGTGTGATTGGAGGCTAGCATGCAGCAGTATTTTGTCAAGGGTAGTGCAGTCTCTCCTGTCACCATCGAGGACAAGGAGACCAGCAAGCATATGTTTCAGGTTATGCGCCTGAAGGAAGATGATGAGGTTACTTTAGTCTTTGATGATGGAATTAAGCGCTTGGCGCGTGTGCTGGATGTGGAAGCCCGTCAGTTTGAATTGGTAGAAGAACTAGATGACAATGTGGAACTGCCAGTCCAAGTGACCATTGCATCCGGCTTTCCCAAGGGGGACAAGCTGGAGTTTATCGCTCAAAAAGTGACGGAACTAGGTGCCAGCCAGGTTTGGGCCTTCCCTGCCGATTGGTCGGTCGCCAAATGGGATGGTAAGAAATTGGGTAAAAAGGTTGAAAAACTAGAAAAAATTGCCCTTGGAGCAGCAGAGCAAAGCAAGCGTAATCTAGTACCGAGTGTTACACTTTTCGAGAAAAAATTAGACTTTCTAGTTCAACTGGACCAGTTTGACTCTATCATAGTAGCCTATGAAGAATCAGCTAAAGAAGGAGAATCCGCTGCGCTTTTACAAGCAGTTAGTGGCCTTGAAAAAGGAGCAAAACTGCTCTTTATTTTTGGTCCAGAAGGTGGTCTGTCACCTGCAGAAATCGAAAGTTTTGAAGCTAAGGGAGCAGTATTGGCAGGTCTTGGTCCTCGTATTTTACGAGCAGAAACAGCACCACTTTACGCTTTATCAGCCCTTAGTGTTTTATTAGAATTAGAGAAATAAGAGGAAGAAAATGGAACAAAAACACCGTTCAGAATTTCCAGAGAAGGAACTTTGGGATTTAACAGCCCTATACCAAGACCGTGAGGATTTCTTACGTGCGATCGAGAAGGCTCGCGAAGACATCAATCAGTTTAGCCGTGATTACAAGGGCAATCTTCACACTTTTGAGGATTTTGAAAAGGCATTTGTGGAATTGGAACAAATCTATATTCAGATGAGCCATATTGGAAACTATGGCTTTATGCCTCAGACGACAGACTATAGCAATGACGAATTTGCTAATATTGCTCAAGCTGGGATGGAATTTGAAACAGATGCTAGTGTAGCTTTGACCTTTTTTGACGATGCCTTGGTGGAAGCTGATGAGGAAGTCTTAGACCGTTTGGGTAAATTGCCTCACTTGACGGCAGCTATTCGTCAGGCCAAAATCAAAAAAGCCCACTATCTGGGGGCTGATGTGGAGAAGGCTTTGACCCATCTGGGTGAAGTTTTCTACAGTCCACAGGACATTTACACAAAGATGCGAGCTGGGGATTTCGAAATGGCGGACTTTGAAGCTCATGGCAAGACCTACAAAAACAGCTTTGTGACTTATGAGAATTTCTACCAAAACCATGAGAACGCTGAAGTCCGTGAGAAATCCTTCCGTTCCTTCTCAGAAGGACTTCGTAAGCACCAAAATACAGCTGCGGCAGCTTATTTAGCCCAAGTCAAGTCTGAAAAACTCTTGGCAGATATGAAGGGCTATGACTCAGTCTTTGACTATCTTCTAGCTGAGCAAGAAGTGGACCGTGCCATGTTTGATCGTCAGATTGACCTCATCATGAAGGACTTTGCGCCCGTTGCTCAGAGATACCTCAAGCATGTTGCCAAGGTTAATGGTCTTGAAAAGATGACCTTTGCTGATTGGAAATTGGACTTAGACAGTGCTCTTAATCCAGAGGTTAGCATTGATGATGCCTATGATTTGGTTATGAAATCAGTCGCACCATTGGGGCAAGAATATTGTCAGGAAGTTGCTCGTTACCAAGAAGAGCGCTGGGTGGACTTCGCTGCCAATAGTGGCAAGGATTCTGGTGGGTATGCAGCTGATCCCTACCGTGTGCATCCGTATGTCCTCATGAGCTGGACAGGTCGTTTGAGTGATGTTTATACCTTGATTCATGAAATCGGGCATTCTGGTCAATTCATTTTCTCGGACAATCACCAAAGTTACTTCAATGCCCACATGTCGACCTACTATGTCGAAGCGCCATCAACCTTCAATGAATTGCTTTTAAGTGATTATTTAGAAAATCAGTCAGACGATCCACGTCAAAAACGCTTCGCTCTTGCTCACCGCTTGACAGATACCTACTTCCATAACTTTATCACTCACCTTTTGGAAGCAGCCTTCCAGCGTAAGGTGTATACATTGATTGAAGAAGGAGAAACCTTCGGAGCAAGCAAACTAAACAGCATTATGAAGGAAGTTTTGACGGATTTCTGGGGCGACGCCATTGAAATTGACGATGATGCGGCTTTGACTTGGATGCGCCAAGCTCACTATTACATGGGCTTGTATAGCTACACTTACTCGGCAGGACTAGTCATCTCGACTGCTGGTTATCTTCATCTGAAACATTCTGAAACTGGAGCTGAAGACTGGCTCAATCTCCTCAAATCAGGTGGTAGCAAGACACCACTTGAGTCAGCCATGATTATCGGTGCTGATATTTCAACAGATAAACCACTTCGTGATACTATCCAATTCTTGTCAGACACAGTTGACCAGATTATCGCCTACAGCGCCCAGTTGGGGGAGTAAATTAAAAGAGTCTGGGACAAAAGTCTAACCTTAAATATAAAAAGCGAACAAAACGAGTTATCTGATACTCAGAATTCTGTCTTGTTCGCTTTTTTATCTAGTCTATTGCTTTAAAAAATTTATAATAAAAAATTCCCAAAATCAAAATTTTTTGTCCTGGTCTTTTAAATTATCCCCAAAAGCTATCTTCTTCAGCTTGATCTGAAGAGAAGAGCCAAACTTCTTTGATTTTTCCGTCTTCAATACGGAAGAGGTCAATCCCGTTCATATTGAGTTCAGTACCATCAGCACGTGTT
The DNA here is from genome assembly GCF_000257905.1 of Streptococcus mitis SK579. Lineage (GTDB taxonomy): Bacteria > Bacillota > Bacilli > Lactobacillales > Streptococcaceae > Streptococcus > Streptococcus mitis_L. The sequence continues at coordinate 27,468 of NZ_AJJL01000078.1, read as the reverse complement.
CCAAGAAAAGTAACATTGGCTGCGATTAAATCCTTATTGTCAGAAACCCAATTTGTTATCACCTTAAAGGTTCCATTAGTTTTCTCAGCAAATATAGCTAGGTGAGGTCCTAGTTGGTCCTTACCAACTACTGTACCAGATATACTATGAGTACCAGATTGATGCCAGACAATATCGTCTGCCATCGTTTCAAAGACACCAGGAAAGTCACCAGCAATTAAAGCTTGGTTATAAGCATTGAAAATTTCTAAGTTTGTTGACATATCTATTCTCCATTTCTTTTTTATGATATAATTGTAACAGTTACAAACAAAAAAACAAGTAGACACTTTTTCGATAGCTAGTATCAAAAGTGGTACTATTATTGATACTAAAAGATAAATTTTTTTAAAAAAATAGAAAGAAGATATTTTATGACAAATAAAGTGAGTGAGTATGGTATTTGTCCATTTGCGACAACGCAGAGGGTTTTAACGGGGAAATGGGCACTGGTAATCATTTATCAGTTGAGTACGGGTACCAAACGATTTAAAGAATTGCAGAGATTATTGCCTGGGATTACTCAAACTATTTTGACCCGTCATCTCCGTCAATTAGAAAAGGATAAGATTGTTCAACGAAAGGTCTATGCCGAAGTTCCACCACGAGTTGAGTACAGCTTAACCGAAATGGGACAGGAATTCAGAGTTGTTTTAGATGCTGTCGAGAAATGGGGTCTAGATTATATCAAGTTGCTAGAAATGTAGAGGTATTGCCCATGTATCAAGAGTTACTTAGAAAAATAGCAGAAGAAAAACCAAATTATAACCAGGAGGAAATCCAGTGGTTGCTTGATCATTTAGGAGATCCTTCTCCAGAAATTCGTGATGACCTTGTTTTTACAAGTTTTGCTAGGGGGATTCAGGAGGAGCTATTTACACAGGAACAATTTCAGTTTATCGCTGCTAGGATTGTTTCTGATTGTGGTCTAGATAAAGAGATTGATAAGACAGAAACTTCAACGCTTGAACGCTCTTTTCGAGCACTTATTTATGCAAATCTCTTATCAGCTGATGGTAATGAACACTCTATTTTTTATCAAGTGCTGCAAACTAATATCAGAAATACGATGCTCGATCAAGGTTTGCATTATCTTGAAAAAGAAGAGGATACGACAGGTTTTTCAAGTCGGTATGGTTGGGTTCACGCTTTTGCACATGGAGCCGATTTGCTGACAGAAGTGGTTTGTCATCCAGACTTTCCTAAAAACAGAGTTCATGAAGTGTTTGACATACTTGGTCAACTATTTAAAAGAATTTTGATTCGCTTTACAGATGATGAGGATTGGCGTTTAGCAAGAGTGATTTATGAACCTATTTTACAAGGAAAGTTGGAGCAAGAGCAAGTAGCTTCTTGGATAAAAACTGTTGATTTCCCGATAGAAGAAAGGGAAGATTTTTATAAATTTTCTAACTTCAGATCCTGTTTGTTGGAAGTCTATGTTCAACTTGACCAGAGAAATAGTTTACAAGATGACTTGAAACAAGCTATCCAGTCTTTTCAATACTAAGAAAAAGCGAGTCAGATTTTCAAAAAACTTTCCAAACAATTTTCTTGAAACCCTTTCCTACTTTTGATAGACTAGTACCTAGTTTTTGAAAAAAGGAGAAAGAAAATGAAAAAATTTATCGCTGAATTAATCGGTACGTTCATGCTTGTGTTCATTGGGACAGGAGCTGTTGTTTTTGGAAATGGTGTTGAAGGCCTTGGACACCTTGGAATTGCCCTTGCTTTTGGTCTGGCAATCGTAGTTGCAGCTTACTCAATCGGAACTGTTTCAGGTGCTCACTTGAACCCAGCTGTTTCGATTGCTATGTTTGTAAACAAACGTTTGTCATCAAAAGATTTTGTCAACTACATCCTTGGACAAGTAGTTGGAGCTTTCTTGGCATCTGCTTCTGTCTTCTTCCTCTTGGCTAACTCAGGGATGTCAACTGCAAGTCTTGGTGAAAATGCCTTGGCAAACGGAGTCACTGTCTTTGGTGGTTTCTTGTTTGAAGTTATCGCAACTTTCTTGTTTGTCTTGGTTATCATGACTGTGACATCAGCAAGCAAGGGAAATGGCGCGATTGCTGGTTTGGTAATCGGTTTGTCATTGATGGCAATGATTCTTGTGGGATTGAACATCACTGGACTGTCAGTAAACCCAGCTCGTAGCTTGGCCCCAGCTGTCTTGGTAGGTGGCGCAGCTCTTCAACAAGTTTGGATTTTTATCCTTGCCCCAATCGTTGGTGGAGTTCTTGCAGCCCTTGTTGCAAAAAACTTCCTTGGAACTGAAGAATAATTAAAAATCAAAAAGCCTTGCTCCTTATCTTGAGGAACAGGGCTTTTTGTATGAGTTTAACGATTGTCAATTTTCTCTGGATAAAGGTCGTGTTGGAAAAGGCGTTGTTCTGCCAAGCCTTCATACTTGGTTCCAGGCTTACCGTAGTTGTAGTAAGGGTCGATTGAAATGCCACCGCGAGGAGTGAATTTTCCCCATACTTCTAAATAGCGAGGGTCTAGCAAGTTGACCAAGTCTTTCCCGATGGTGTTGATACAGTTTTCGTGGAAATCTCCGTGGTTTCGGTAGCTAAAGAGATAAAGTTTGAGAGATTTTGACTCGACACAGAGCTTGTCAGGAATGTAGGAAATATAAATCGTCGCAAAGTCTGGCTGAGCAGTGATTGGGCAAAGTGAGGTAAATTCAGGACAGTTGAATTTGATGAAATAGTCATTTTCCACATGACGATTGTTAAAGGATTCCAGGACTTCTGGTTGATACTCGAAAATGTAGTTGGTTTCTTTGTTGCCCAGTAGGCTTAGGTTTTTCATTTCTTCTTGTTGTGACATGATTTTTTCTTTCTAATTTTAAACACCACGTTGGTTGTCGTAGAGGAGGGTATGGAGTTGAGGAAGGACGCGGACATTGCCCCAACTATCGTCAGCAGCGATGCGTTCCCAGAGTTCTTTGAGACGGTCCAGTTGATCTTGGATAATATTGCCTGTGGCCTTGGGCTCAGGATTTCCAGCTGATAAGAAAAGAACATCTGGTTGGTAGCGTTCTTGAATGCCTTTGGCAAAGGCCAAATCGGCATCATCAAAGACTGGAATTTTAAAGGTGACCTTGTCTGGATCTAGTTGGGAAACGATAAAGTCAAGGGTTTCAAAGTTGACTTCCATTTTTGATGAAGGAGGTTTGGGGCTCAGGGTGACTTGGTCAATATCTTTTAACCAATTTTGCCAGCGAGAGCCTTGAGTTTCAACGGCCAGAGTGACACCACGTTCCTTGAGTTTGGTGACCAATTCGGCCATGTTGGCTGCTAGGATAGCAGGATTTCCCCCAGATAGGGTGACATAGTCGTAGCTCCCTAGTTTATCCAAGGCAGCAATGACTTCGTCAGCTGTCATGCGAGTTGGTTTTTCAGAACCATCCCAAGTAAAGGCAGAGTCGCACCAGTCGCAGTGGTAGTCGCAACCAGCAGTGCGGACAAACATGGTTTTCTGCCCGATAGCACGACCTTCACCTTGAAAAGTTGGACCAAAAATTTCCAAAACTGGTAGTTTGAGGACACGTTCCCTAGGCATCTAACCACTCCCGTCTAAACTCTGCAAAGGCAGTCGGAGTCTCATAGAGGCGAACATATTCCAAACGGAGACCGCGTTCATCTGGTAACTCTTGATTCATGGTTTGGAAAATCCAGTAAACCATATTTTCAGCGGTTGTATTCATATAGGGCAGGGTTTCATTGAGATAGCGATGATCTAAGTGGGGCTCTAAGTAGTTCTTGTAGATAGCTTTGATATCTCCGAAATCGTAGGTCATGCCACGTTCATCTAAAAATCCACTGACAGCAATCTGCAAATGATAGGTGTGACCATGCAGGGATTTGCATTTTCCCTCATAGTGAAAGAGGTGGTGGGCAGCGTCAAAGGTAAATTCTTTTGATACCAAGGTTCTGTGAGGATTGTAGACAAGAGACTCGCCAGTTTCTTGTTTGATTTCTTTGGGTGCAAAAAACATTAGGCCTCTCCTTTCTGTGACAGATAAACATCTAGACCATGTTGACGTAGATGGCAGGCTGGGCAATCTCCACAGCCACTTCCGATAATCCCGTTGTAGCAGGTTAAGGTCTTTTCACGAACATAGTCAAAGGCACCGAGTTGGTCAGCTAATTCCCAAGTTTCAGCCTTGTCCAGCCACATGAGAGGTGTTTGGATAACAAAGTCGTAATCCATGGCAAGGTTGAGGGTAACATTAAGGGATTTGACAAAGACATCTTGACAATCGGGGTAGCCTGAGAAGTCTGTCTCGCAGACACCTGTCACGATATCTTTAATGCCACGTTGCTTAGCAAGAACAGCCGCAAAGGACAGAAAGAGGTGGTTGCGACCATCAACAAAGGTATTGGGAATCTCTCCCTCTTTTTGCTCAATCTCTAGATCAGAAGTCAAGGCATTTTCAGTGATTTGCCCCAGCAGAGACATATCTAGGATGTGATGACGAATACCCTGTTCCTTAGCGATTTCTCTAGCTACTTGAATTTCGAGATGATGGCGTTGGCCGTAGGCAAAGGTGACAGCTTCGACCGTTTCATAGTGTTCTTTAGCCCAAAAGAGGCAGGTTGTAGAATCTTGACCGCCACTAAAGACGACCAAGGCAGATTGACGTTTCATAGTACTCCTTCCAAAATGGGAAATGTTCAGAGCACGCAAAAAGCTCCCTTGAGGGAGCTAAAAAATACCAAGTAGAGGTTTTTTTTAGCGATGGCATGTCCCAAACATCGTAATATTCTACCTACAGTCTAGCATATTTTTTGAAAAATGGCAAAGGGCAAGAAAAAAGAGACCAAAGAAAGTACTTGGTCTCTAATGTGATTAGCTCAATTCAGCAACGATGGCCTTGATTTGTTCTGCTGTGTGTACACCAGCAACTTGTTTGACAACTTGGCCGTCTTTTTTGAAGAGAAGAGTTGGGATAGACATGATTCCAAAAGCACGAGCTGTGTTTGGATTTTCATCCACGTCCATTTTAACGATTTTCAAGACATCTTCTGAAAGTTCTTCAGACAATTTATCCAAGATTGGACCTTGCATACGACATGGACCACACCAAGTTGCCCAGAAGTCTATCAAGACCAAACCGTCTTTTGTTTCTTGTTCGAATGTTGCATCTGTAATTGCTTTTGCCATTGTATTTCTCCTTTTTAGTTATATTGGCTTAAATCTTGTTTCATGAGATAGAAGAAGACATCTCCATAAGTCCCATGGTAGTCCAAATCATGACCGTTGTAGGTTAATTTTTGGACAGGGTAGTAGTCTGCGACGCCGATGAGGCAAGCTTGTTGTGAACGATCAAAGTCTTCATAAGATTCGAAAGTTACAGTTCTTTCGTTCTTGCTGGCATCTAGATAGGTAATTTCAATCATGTTTAAAACTCCTTTGTTTAATGATGACTTTATTTTACTCCTTATAAAAGAGAATGTCAAGAAAAATGATTGCGCACGCAACTTTTTTATAAAATCATCTTAAATCAAGAAATCCAAACCAGTTTCCAAGCTTGCTTCGACAGCCTTTCGTAGAGAGGCCAGTGTTTTTTGCCCATCACTTGTCAGGCAGATAAAGCTAGAGCGTCTATCTTGATCACAACACCTGCGACTAAGCAGACCGCAATTTTTAGCTTCCAAACGAGCCACCATCCGAGAAACAGCGCTCGGACTTAGATGAAGCTTATCTGGCAGGTCAATCTGGCGTAGAGATTTTTCTTGAGCCAAGTCCAGATAGTAGAGCAGGTAAAACTCTTTCAAGGTTAGACTTTGCTCGCTCTGCTGGGCAATAGTCTCTTCCAAGAGACTTTCAATTTCTTTCTGACGCCGATTGAAATCAAACCATTTTTCCAAATAGGTCATAGTATCTCCTTTCTTTTTAGAGTTATCAATAGAAGAAAGTCCATTAACGGACAATCTCTGCATCACAAGATGATTGCGCATGCAATAATTATACTACTTTTCAAGAAAGCTGGCAAGAAGGATGCTAGAATCTTTCACCCTAAATCATGCCAGTTTTCACAAGTCAAGAATTGTCTGTATCCCCTTTCCTCTCTAATTTTTAATGACTTTTGTGCATTTCCTTGAAATTTTCTGAAAAAAGAGTAAACTGGTATGCAAGAAGTCTATTTCGTGGAGTTTAGGATGAAATTATATGTTCAATTAATGATTCTCTTTGTGATTTCTCTAATCGGTGAGGGAATCTCCAGTTTCTTTCATTTGCCCATCCCAGGCAGTATTATCGGCTTAATCATTCTCTTTTTAGCCCTGCAATTCAAGTGGCTGAGAACCAGGCATGTCAACATGGTAGGGAATTTCTTGCTGGCCAATATGACTATTCTCTTTTTGCCGCCAGCAGTGGGAATCATGGAGAAGTTTGATGTGATTGCTCCCTATCTTTTGCCAATTGTTTTGATTGTCTTTTTTGCAGCAGTCATCAATATTATCCTCATAGCCTTGGTGGTTCAGTTTATCAAACGACGGTTTGAGGGAGATTATGAGAAAGGAGATGCCAAATGAGTGAATTTGTTTCCAATCCCCTGTTTGGGCTTGCCCTGTCTATCCTAGCTTATCTAGTAGGAATGCTGATTTACAGACGTTTTCCACATCCATTGACAACGCCCTTGCTTTTGTCAGCTGTTTTCATTATCATCTTTCTAAAGGTGACGGGTATTTCTTACCAAGATTACTACCAAGGTGGGGTTTATCTGAACAACTTGATTGTCCCATCGACCGTGGCTCTAGGGATTCCGCTTTATAAGAGTTTTCATCTGATGAAGCACCATGCTCGGAGTATTCTCTTTGGTAGTCTCTTAGCAGTAGTGGTCAATACCTCTTTCACAGCCCTTGTGGCAAAGATTTTTGGCATGGACTTTTTCCTAGCCATTTCTCTCTTTCCTAAGTCAGTGACAACCGCCATGGCAGTAGGAATTACAGAAAAATTGCAAGGTCTGACGACCGTGACCTTGGTGGTTGTAGTGGCGACTGGGATTTTAACCAGTGTGATCGGACCAACCCTTGTGAAGTGGTTGAAAATTGACGACCCAGTAGCTGTTGGTCTTTCCCTCGGTGGAACAGGTCACGCAGTTGGAACAGGCACAGCCTTTCGATACGGCTCTGTAGCAGGGGCAATGGGTGGCTTGGCTATTGGAGTCACCGGTATTCTCTATGTCTTTGTCAGCCCTATCGTAGCCAGTTTGATATTGAGTTAAATCAAAACCCAGCTTTTTAGCTGGGCATTTTTTATTGCAAATTAACCTTGTTTTTCAAAATATAGTAGGTTCCGAGGTAAAAGATAGCTATGAATATGAGTTCTTCAACAATGCCTACGCTTGCTCCCATATAGAAATTATCATTAAATCCTGCAAGTGAATTGACATAGAAGTTAGTACTGGTATTGAAGAAGACTTCAATAAATCCAATGACGATTTGGATACCAATGTAGGCTGCAACAGCGAGTGCTGTACGGTATTCATTGAACAGTTGTCCAATGGAAATGGCCAAGTAGATGCAGAGGATTCCTGAGATGGTATTTAGTAGGAAGGATACCCCCATAAGAGAGAGTTGAGGAAGGAATGTTCCTACAAGTGGAATCAACTCAGAATTTGATATCCATTCTGGAACCGTTATGGTAACAATAATAAAAGCGCTTAGAGCTAGTACAGTGGAGCTAAGGATAGACCAAATGAAGGCTCCAACTAATTTGGCTGTGATGATATGGTGTTCAGAAACTGGCAAGGTCAAGGTCAGATAGCCTTGTCGGTCATAGACACTACCTTTGAATCGTTTAATAATCAAGAAAATAGTTGAAATCCCAAGTGTAATCATCAATCCACCAAAGACGAGAGCCAGAAAGAAAAGTAAGACAGGTTGGCTATCTTTGAAAGATACATAATTATAGTAGTGTCCTTGCATTCCTATGAGAACGGAAAGAACTAGCACGGCAGCGTAAAGGGCTAGATACCACTTGTTAACATTTTTAAATTCGTAGCGAACTAAATTCCAAAACATAATAATCTCCTTTGCTTAGGCCTTAAATTCCTGACGGAAGAGTTGGTCAATGGATTCACCTGACTCATAGCGAATATCATCTACATTTCCTTGACGGACGACTTTTCCGTCTTTGAGGAAGACAATTTCATCCAAGATTGGTTCGATATCAGAAATCAAGTGGGTAGAAATCAAAACGGTAGAAGTTGGGGAGTAGTTGTTGATGATGGTATTGAGGATATACTCACGGGCAGCAGGGTCAACCCCTCCAATGGGTTCATCCAGAACGTATAGACGGGCATCACGGCTCATAACCAAAATCAGTTGTACCTTTTCCTTATTCCCTTTTGATAGTTTCTTGAGACGACTATTTTCATCAATGCTGAGGTCTGCAAGTAGATGATGGGCGCGTTCAAGATTGAAATCTTTATAGAAGGTCTTGAAGTAGGTTAGGGCTTCTTTGACCTTCATTTGCTCATTGAGATAGGTCGTATCTGGCAAATAAGCTACGATGGCCTTGGTTGCTGGGCTTGGGTCCATGTCGTTGATGAGGACACGTCCTTGATCTGGTTGCAAGAGGCCATTGATTAGTTTAATCAGGGTTGTTTTCCCTGAGCCGTTTGGCCCAAGGAGACCAACAATTTTTCCAGCTGGGATGTCAAGGGAAACATTTTCGAGGGCTGGGGTTGCTCCATAAGATTTGGATACATTTTCAAATGCTAGTAATGACATAGGCTTAAACTCCTTTAATATAATCGCCGACTACGCCTGGTAGTTCTTCTTTTTCATAGCCAAAATGGGTCATGGAGGAAACGAAGTGTTCCAATTCTTCTTCCGATAATTGTTTGCGTGATTGGGCGATTAGCTCCTTATCCTCAGTCACAAATCGTCCAGTTGTACGCTTGCTGTAGACAAATCCTTCTCGTTCAAGGTCTGACAAGGCTCTTTGGATGGTGTTTGGATTGACCCCCGCCTCGCTAGCTAGCTCTCTCACGGTTGGAAGTTGTTGATTGGGTTCCAGTGTATGGGAAACAATCTGAAGCTTGATTTTCTCCATAATCTGTAAATAAATGGGTTTTTTGTTGTCAAATGTCCAGGACATCTTGGTCTCCTTTCTCTTATCCCTTTGTCTTAATTAAATAATACAACAAAACAAAAAACTTGTCAAGCAAAAAGAAGAATTGTTTTGGGAATCGCTTAAAAAATGGTATAATGAAAAGAAAACGATAAGGAGGGAAAGGATGCGTTGTCCAAAATGTGGGGCTACCAAATCAAGTGTTATCGATAGTCGCCAAGCAGAAGAAGGGAACACCATTCGTAGAAGACGTGAGTGCGACGAATGCCAGCACCGTTTTACAACCTACGAACGAGTAGAAGAAAGAACCTTAGTGGTTGTTAAAAAAGATGGCACACGGGAACAATTCTCTAGAGATAAAATCTTTAATGGGATTATCCGCTCAGCCCAGAAACGCCCTGTGTCAAGTGATGAAATCAACATGGTAGTCAATCGTATCGAACAGAAACTCCGTGGTCGAAATGAAAATGAAATTCAAAGTGAGGACATTGGTTCACTCGTCATGGAGGAGTTGGCTGAACTGGACGAGATTACCTATGTACGTTTTGCCAGTGTCTATCGTAGTTTTAAGGATGTCAGTGAGTTAGAGAGTTTGCTCCAACAAATCACCCAGTCCTCTAAAAAGAAAAAGGAAAGATAAATGAAGCCAATTGACCGTTTTTCTTATCTAAAGAATAATCGGGTGTCGCAAGATACCTCATCTCTGGTACAGTGCTACCTCCCGATTATCGGTCAGGAGGCACTGAGCCTTTATCTTTATACGATTAGTTTTTGGGATAATGGCAGAAAGGAATATCTTTTTTCAAGTATCCTCAATCATCTCAACTTTGGGATGGACAGACTGATAAAATCCTTGAAAATCCTATCTGCTTTCAATCTCTTGACCCTCTATCAAAAAGGGGATGTTTATCAGCTAGCCCTCCATGCCCCTCTATCTAGTCAGGACTTCTTGGAACATCCTGTTTATCGCAGACTTTTGGAGAAGAAGATTGGTGATGCGGCTGTGGAGGATTTGAAAGTTGAGAGTGCTGAGGGTCAAGAAATACCTGTCTCCCTCAATCAAGTCTTTCCAGATTTGGCAGAACTGGGAAGTCAAGAAGACCTTGGTCTCAAGAAGAAAGTGGCCAACGATTTTGACTTGGAACATTTTCGTCAGCTTATGGCTCGAGATGGGCTTCGTTTTGCGGATGAGCAGTCCGATGTCTTAAACCTCTTTGCCATTGCTGAGGAGAAGAAATGGACTTGGTTTGAAACCTATCAATTGGCCAAGTCAACAGCTGTTTCCCAGGTTATTTCAACCAAACGCATGCGGGAAAAAATTGCTCAAAAACCTGTTTCCTCTGACTTTAGTCCTAAGGAAGCAACCATTATCAAGGAAGCCAAAAGTAAGACTGCCCTGCAGTTCTTGGCAGAAATCAAGCAAACACGCAAGGGAACCATTACCCAAACAGAAAGAGAACTCTTGCAACAGATGGCTGGCTTGGGCTTGCTGGACGAAGTCATCAATATCATCCTCTTATTGACCTTTAATAAGGTGGATTCGGCAAATATCAATGAGAAATATGCCATGAAGGTAGCCAATGACTATGCTTATCAAAAGATTCATTCGGCAGAAGAGGCAGTCTTGCGCATTCGTGAGAGAGGGCAGAAAACAAAAACACAAAAACAGAATCAGACTGCCCCAGCAAAAACCAATGTTCCCAAATGGAGTAATCCTGAATATAAAAATACGTCATCCGCTGAGGAATTAGAAGAGATGGAACGCCAAACCCTAGAATTATTAGCAAAATTAGATAACGGAGGTGATTAGATGGAAAGTGTCGGAGATGTACTCAAACGTCAACCAAGTCGTTTTCACTATCAAGATTTGGTCCAGAAAATCATGAAGGATCCTGATGTTGCGGCCTTTGTCCAGCAAGAATCCCTCAATCAGGACGAGTTGAACCGTAGTATTTCCAAGTTTAACCAATACATCACTGAGAGAGATAAATTCCTCCGAGGAGATACAGATTATATTGCCAAAGGCTACAAGCCTATACTAGTCATGAACCATGGCTATGCGGATGTTTCTTATGAAGAAACTCCTGAACTAATCGCAGCTGAAAAAGAAGCGGCTATCAAGAAACGTCTCAACTTAATTAATTTTCCATCTAGCCTGAAAAATGTCAGTTTTTTAGATGTTTATCGTGATGATGTTCAGCGTTTAACTGTTCTAAAAAGAATGATAGAATTTGTTAACGATTACCCCAATAATTTGAAAGGTCTTTACTTGTATGGAGACTTTGGTGTGGGTAAAAGTTTCATGGTGGCTGCCTTGGCTCATGATTTATCAGAAAAACGTGGTGTTTCATCCACTCTCCTCCACTATCCTAGCTTTGTCATTGATGTCAAAAATGCTATCGGTGATGGCAAGGTCAAGACCTTGGTGGATGAGATTAAGCTTTCTGAAGTCCTGATTTTAGATGATATTGGTGCCGAACAATCAACACCTTGGGTGCGTGACGAAATCCTGCAGGTCATTCTCCAATATCGAATGCAGGAAAATTTACCGACCTTTTTCACATCCAACTTCGACTTTGAAGATTTGGAGAAGCATTTCGCTAAAGGGAAACAAGGAAATGACGAAACCTGGGAAGCCAGACGGGTCATGGAACGCATTCGTTATTTGGCTGAGGAGACTCGTTTAGAAGGAGTAAACCGTCGATGACAGAAACAATCAAATTAATGAAGGCTCACACTTCAGTGCGCAGATTTAAGGAGCAAGCCCTTCCTCAGGAGGACTTGACTGAAATCTTGACAGCAGCCCAGATGGCTTCGTCTTGGAAGAATTTCCAATCCTACTCTGTGATTGTGGTGCGAAGTCAAGAGAAGAAAGATGCCTTGTATGAATTGGTGCCTCAAGAAGCCATTCGTCAGTCAGCTGTTTTCCTTCTCTTTGTCGGAGATTTGAACAGAGCAGAAAAGGGAGCCCAGCTTCATACCGATACATTCCAACCTCAAGGGGTGGAAGGTCTTTTGATTAGTTCGGTTGATGCGGCTCTTGCTGGTCAAAATGCCCTGCTGGCAGCTGAAAGCTTGGGTTATGGTGGTGTCATCATTGGCTTGGTTCGTTACAAGTCCGAAGAAGTGGCAGAGCTCTTTAACCTGCCTGACTACACCTATCCTGTCTTTGGGATGGCACTAGGTGTGCCAAATCAAAATCATGATGTGAAGCCAAGACTGCCACTGGAGAATGTTGTCTTTGAGGAAGAATACCAAGAACAGTCAACTGAGGCAATCGAAGCTTATGACTGTGTACAGGCAGACTATGCTGGAGCGCGTGCAACCACAAGCTGGAGTCAGCGCCTAGCAGAACAGTTTGGTCAAGCTGAACCAAGCTCAACTAGAAAAAATCTTGAACAGAAGAAGTTATTGTAGAAAGTGAGAAATTATGGCCCTACCAACTATTGCCATTGTAGGACGTCCCAATGTTGGGAAATCAACCCTATTTAATCGGATCGCTGGTGAGCGAATCTCCATTGTAGAAGATGTCGAAGGAGTGACACGTGACCGTATTTATGCAACGGGTGAGTGGCTCAATCGTTCCTTTAGCATGATTGATACAGGAGGAATCGATGATGTCGATGCTCCTTTCATGGAACAAATCAAGCACCAGGCAGAAATTGCCATGGAAGAAGCAGATGTTATCGTCTTTGTCGTGTCTGGTAAGGAAGGAATTACCGATGCGGACGAATACGTAGCCCGTAAGCTTTATAAGACCCACAAACCAGTTATCCTCGCAGTTAACAAGGTGGACAACCCTGAAATGCGAAATGATATCTATGATTTCTATGCCCTCGGTTTGGGTGAACCACTGCCAATCTCATCTGTCCATGGTATCGGTACAGGGGATGTGCTAGATGCCATCGTAGAAAATCTTCCAAATGAATATAAAGAAGAAAATCCAGATGTGATTAAGTTTAGCTTGATTGGTCGTCCCAACGTCGGAAAATCAAGCTTGATTAACGCTATCTTGGGAGAAGATCGTGTCATTGCTAGTCCAGTTGCTGGAACAACTCGTGACGCTATTGATACCCACTTTACAGATACAGATGGTCAAGAGTTTACCATGATTGATACGGCTGGTATGCGTAAGTCTGGTAAGGTTTATGAAAATACCGAGAAATACTCTGTCATGCGTGCCATGCGTGCTATTGACCGTTCAGATGTGGTCTTGATGGTCATCAATGCGGAAGAGGGTATTCGTGAATACGACAAGCGTATCGCAGGATTTGCCCATGAAGCTGGTAAAGGGATGATTATCGTGGTCAACAAGTGGGATACGCTTGAAAAAGACAACCATACTATGAAAAACTGGGAAGAAGATATCCGTGAGCAGTTCCAATACCTGCCTTACGCACCGATTATCTTTGTATCCGCTTTGACCAAGCAACGTCTCCACAAACTTCCTGAGATGATCAAGCAAATCAGCGAAAGTCAAAACACGCGTATCCCATCAGCTGTCTTGAACGATGTTATCATGGATGCCATTGCCATCAACCCAACACCGACAGACAAAGGGAAACGCCTCAAAATTTTCTATGCGACCCAAGTGGCAACCAAACCACCAACCTTTGTCATCTTTGTCAACGAAGAAGAACTCATGCACTTTTCTTACCTGCGTTTCTTGGAAAATCAAATCCGCAAGGCCTTTGTCTTTGAAGGAACACCGATTCATCTCATCGCAAGAAAACGCAAATAAAAAAGTAGAATCTGGAATGACATTTCCAGATTTTTTTGATAGAATGAAGTGGAAGAAAACGCTATTAAAGGGAGGTGTCGATGATGGAACATTTGTTTAAATTCTTACTTTTAGCACCTTACTTTTATTTTGATAACTGGATTGAAAAGGCTAACAGAAATAGTAAATTTTTCCCAATTTTTTACTATTTTTACTGGGTTTACATCCCCCTCTATTCTCTTTTTAGCCTTGCTTGGACAGTTATTTCAGTTCTGTTTTTCAATATCGTCTTGAGAAATTTGACAGATATCAAGTTATGGGGCATTTGGTTTCTTTTTATTTTGCTAGCTATTGGTCTGAATAGGTCAACTTATTTCTGTTTCAAAAAAATGCTTCGCTTGAGACGGGAACTAGGGAAGTCTAAAGGTGGAAGGCATTGATTTATATTGGTAATAACATTCAATAGAACGAAACTAAAGAAAACAATTTCAAAGAGGAGGTGTCGATGATGAAACATTTGTTTAAATTCTTGCTCATATTTCCCTGTATTTACTTTTTCAGCTGGATTGACAAGGATAATAGAGATAGTAAATTTTTCCCAATTTTTTACTATTTTTACTGGATTTACATCACCCTCTATGCTCTTTTTAGCCTTGCTTGGACAGTTTTTTCAGTCCTGCTTTTCAATATCGTCTTGAGAAATGTGGCAGATATCAAGCTTTGGGGCATTTGGCTATTATTACTATTTATTGCTTTTGCTAGTGACTGGTTAGACTATATCTGTTTCAAAAAAATGTTTCGTTTGAGACGGGAACTAGGGAAGTCTAAAGCGGGGAGACATTGATTTATATGGTTTTTGTTGATAGGAGGTAGCTTATGGTACATCTAAAATCATTTATTACACGCTATTCCAAGGTCTATATTGGTTTAGTTCTGCTGATCTGGCTTGCTTTCTTCTTTCTTCCTTGGGATAAAGAAGTTCTGGGAATATCTATCAATCTCTTCAGTATGCAGAAAATCTTGCTAGTTTTTGGCATTCTGTCCATTTTGATGGCCTTGCTATCCAAGAAAGTCAGTCTCTTTGTTTTTGGACTCATCTGTTGTCTTTCTCTTTGGATCAACCTATTTATTCTATTTGCTATTTTGCCGATTTTTGGCAATTAAAGTATCATAAAAGTCAGAGAGGTTAGCTTGGAAACTAGCCTCTTTTTCCTTTTCAAAATGGGGATTCTTCCTTGAAAATAATCAGTAATTGTGCTAAAATTAAAAGAACATTCTAAAATATTCGGAATTTAAAGTAAGGAAAAACATGGCTAATATTTTAAAAACAATTATCGAAAATGATAAAGGAGAAATCCGTCGTCTGGAAAAGATGGCTGACAAGGTTTTCAAATACGAAGACCAAATGGCTGTTTTGACAGATGACCAACTAAAAGCAAAAACAGTTGAATTTAAAGAACGTTATCAAAATGGAGAATCACTGGATTCATTGCTTTATGAAGCATTTGCGGTTGTCCGTGAAGGTGCCAAACGTGTCCTAGGTCTCTTCCCATATAAGGTTCAGGTCATGGGGGGAATCGTTCTTCACCATGGTGACGTGCCAGAGATGCGTACAGGGGAAGGGAAAACCTTGACTGCGACCATGCCAGTATACCTCAATGCCCTTTCAGGTAAAGGGGTCCACGTAGTTACGGTTAACGAATACCTGTCAGAACGTGACGCGACTGAGATGGGTGAATTGTATTCATGGCTTGGCTTGTCAGTAGGAATTAACTTGGCTGCCAAATCTCCAATGGAGAAAAAAGAAGCCTATGAGTGTGATATTACTTACTCAACCAACTCAGAAATCGGATTTGACTACCTTCGTGACAATATGGTTGTTCGCGCTGAAAACATGGTACAACGTCCGCTTAACTATGCCTTGGTCGATGAGGTTGACTCAATTTTGATTGACGAGGCGCGTACACCTTTGATCGTATCAGGTGCTAACGCAGTTGAAACCAGTCAGCTCTACCATATGGCAGACCACTATGTGAAATCTTTGGACAAAGACGACTACATCATCGATGTGCAGTCTAAGACTATTGGTTTGTCTGATTCAGGGATTGACAAAGCTGAAAGCTACTTCAAACTTGAAAATCTCTATGACATCGAAAACGTAGCTCTTACTCACTTTATCGATAACGCCCTTCGTGCCAACTATATCATGCTTCTTGATATTGACTATGTGGTGAGCGAAGAGCAAGAAATTCTGATCGTCGACCAATTTACGGGTCGTACTATGGAAGGTCGTCGTTATTCTGATGGATTGCACCAAGCCATTGAAGCCAAAGAAGGTGTGCCAATCCAGGATGAAACCAAGACATCTGCCTCAATCACTTACCAAAACCTCTTCCGTATGTACAAGAAATTGTCTGGTATGACGGGTACAGGTAAGACCGAGGAGGAAGAATTCCGTGAAATTTACAACATTCGTGTTATTCCAATCCCAACAAACCGTCCTGTTCAACGTATTGACCATCCAGACCTACTTTTTGCTAGCATTGAAGCTAAGTTTAAGGCGGTTGTCGAAGATGTTAAGGCTCGTTACCAAAAAGGTCAGCCTGTCTTGGTTGGTACAGTAGCGGTTGAAACCAGTGACTACATTTCTAAGAAATTGGTCGCAGCTGGTGTTCCTCACGAAGTCTTGAATGCCAAAAACCATTATAAAGAAGCCCAAATTATCATGAATGCTGGTCAACGTGGTGCTGTTACCATTGCAACCAACATGGCCGGTCGTGGTACCGACATCAAGCTTGGTGAAGGGGTTCGTGAACTTGGAGGACTTTGTGTTATTGGTACAGAACGTCATGAAAGCCGTCGTATCGATAACCAGCTTCGTGGACGTTCAGGTCGTCAAGGAGACCCAGGTGAGTCACAATTCTACCTATCTCTTGAAGATGACTTGATGAAACGTTTTGGTTCTGAACGCTTGAAGGGAATTTTTGAACGTCTCAACATGTCTGAAGAGGCCATTGAGTCTCGCATGTTGACGCGTCAGGTTGAAGCAGCGCAAAAACGTGTCGAAGGAAATAACTACGATACCCGTAAACAAGTCCTTCAATACGATGATGTCATGCGTGAACAACGTGAGATTATCTATGCTCAACGTTACGACGTTATCACTGCAGATCGTGACTTGGCACCTGAAATTCACTCTATGATCAAACGCACGATTGGTCGTGTCGTTGATGGTCATGCGCGTGCCAAACAAGATGAAAAACTAGAAGCAATTTTGAACTTTGCTAAGTACAACTTGCTTCCTGAAGATTCTATTTCTGTTGAAGACTTGTCAGGCTTGTCTGATAAGGCTATTAAGGAAGAACTCTTCCAACGTGCCTTGAAGGTTTACGATAGTCAAGTTTCAAAATTACGCGATGAAGAAGCAGTTAAAGAATTCCAAAAAGTCTTGATTCTACGAGTTGTAGATAACAAGTGGACAGATCATATCGATGCCCTCGATCAATTGCGTAACGCGGTTGGACTTCGTGGCTATGCTCAGAACAACCCTGTTGTTGAGTATCAGGCAGAAGGTTTCCGTATGTTTAATGACATGATTGGTTCGATTGAGTTTGATGTGACACGCTTGATGATGAAAGCACAAATTCATGAACAAGAAAGACCACAAGCAGAACACCATATCAGTACAACAGCGACTCGTAATATCGCTGCCCACCAAGCAAATATGCCAGAAGATTTGGATTTGAGCCAGATTGGACGGAATGAACTTTGCCCATGTGGTTCTGGTAAGAAGTTTAAAAACTGTCACGGAAAAAGACAATAAAATGAGATAGTTTAGAGGCGGATACCTTGTGAAAAGTATATTTTTACTTGGTATCCGTTTGCTTTATAAGGAGATGAGTTATGGTATTTACAGCAAAAAGTCCTAAAATTAATATTGAAGAAGTTCGTGCCTTATCAAAATTGGAAGGCCAAGCTTTGGAGAGAAAATCACAGCGCGATCAAGAGCTAGAAGCCATTATACGTGGAGATGACCAGCGAGTTCTCTTGGTAATCGGGCCATGCTCATCTGACAATGAAGAAGCTGTTCTTGAGTACGCTAAGCGTTTGGCAGTCCTACAAGAAGAAGTAGCAGACCGTATCTTTATGGTTATGCGTGTTTATACTGCCAAACCCCGTACCAACGGAGATGGTTATAAGGGCCTGATTCACCAGCCTAATGCGACAGAAGCGCCTAGTCTCATCAACGGAATCAAAGCCGTGCGCCATCTTCACTATCGTGTTATCACGGAAACAGGTATGACGACAGCTGACGAAATGCTTTATCCTGAAAATCTTCCGCTTGTGGATGATTTGATTTCCTACATGGCGGTTGGTGCCCGTTCAGTTGAAGATCAGCAACACCGCTTTGTGGCAAGTGGGGCAGATTTTGCGACTGGGTTTAAAAATCCAACCTCTGGAAATCTCAATGCTATGTTTAATGGGATTTATGCTGCTCAAAACAAACAAAGTTTCCTTTTCCTAGGAAAAGAGGTGGAAACAACTGGGAACCCGCTTTCGCACGCCATTCTTCGTGGAGCGATTAATGAGTATGGGAAAAATATTCCTAATTACTACTATGACAATTTGATGGATACCATTGCCCAATATGAGAAAATGGGCTTGGAAAATCCCTTTATCATTGTGGATACCAATCATGACAATTCTGGTAAGCAGTATATGGACCAGATTCGAATTGTCCGCCAGACCTTAATTAATCGTGATTGGAATGAAAAAATCAAGCAGTACGTTCGTGGCTTTATGATTGAGTCTTATCTAGAAGACGGCCGTCAAAACGAACCGGAAGTATTTGGCAAGTCTATCACAGACCCTTGCCTTGGCTGGGAAAATACGGAAGCCCTTGTCAGAGAAATCTACCAAACGCTAGGAGAATAAGATGGCATTTATTGAAAAAGGTCAAGAAATTGATATTGAAGCAATCAAGGCAGAAACCCAATTGTCTGCGGAAGCATTGCGACTAAAGGAGCGTCGTGATAGAGAATTGGCAGACATTATTTCAGGAGAAGATGACCGTATCCTTTTGGTGATTGGCCCTTGCTCTTCTGATAATGAAGAGGCTGTCTTGGAATATGCCCGTCGTTTATCAGCCTTGCAAAAGAAGGTGTCGGACAAGATTTTCATGGTTATGCGTGTTTATACAGCTAAACCACGCACCAATGGAGACGGCTATAAAGGTTTGGTTCACCAGCCAGATACTTCGAAGGCTCCAAGCCTGATTAACGGTTTGCAGGCTGTGCGCCAGTTGCACTACCGCGTGATTACAGAGACTGGTTTGACAACGGCAGATGAGATGCTTTATCCGTCAAATCTGGTCTTGGTAGATGATTTGGTCAGCTACCATGCTGTTGGGGCTCGTTCTGTAGAAGACCAAGAGCACCGTTTTGTGGCCTCAGGGATTGATGCACCAGTCGGAATGAAAAATCCAACCTCTGGAAATTTGGGTGTCATGTTTAATGGCATCTATGCCGCTCAAAATAAACAGACCTTTCTTTTCCATGGGCAAGAAGTTGAGACTTCAGGAAATCCTTTGGCCCACGTCATCCTTCGTGGAGCAGTTAATGAATATGGGAAAAATGAGCCTAACTTTTACTATGAAACCCTGCTAAATGCCATTGAACGTTATGAGACCATGGGACTTGAGAATCCTTTTATCCTCATCGACACCAACCATGATAATTCCGGCAAGCAATATATGGAGCAGATTCGAATTGTTCGCCAGACCTTGCAAAATCGTGATTGGAATGAGAAAATCAAAAAGACGGTTCGAGGCTTTATGATTGAATCTTACCTAGCAGATGGTCGTCAAAATCAACCAGAGGTTTTTGGTTGCTCCATTACCGATCCTTGCCTAGGTTGGGAAAATACAGAGGCTTTGGTAGAAGAAATCTATGCTACCTTGACAAAATAAGTGAAAAGGATGGAGTTGGGGGATCTCAACTCCTTTTGATGAGAATGATAGTTGGACACGGAATTGACATCGAAGAATTGGCTTCGATAGAAAGTGCAGTTACACGACATGAAGGATTTGCTAAGCGCGTGCTGACCGCTAAGGAAATGGAGCGATTTGCCAGTCTCAAAGGGCGCAGACAAATCGAATATTTGGCAGGTCGCTGGTCGGCTAAAGAAGCCTTTTCCAAGGCTATGGGAACGGGCATTGGGAAGCTCAGTTTTCAAGATTTGGAAGTCTTGAACAATGAGCGCGGGGCGCCTTATTTTAGTCAGTCACCATTTTCAGGAAAGATTTGGCTGTCTATCAGCCATACCGATCAGTTTGTGACAGCCAGTGTCATTTTGGAGGAAAATCATGAAAGCTAGTCCGCATAGACCAACCAAGGCTCTGATTCATCTGGGAGCTATTCGACAAAATATTCAGCAAATGGGAGCTCATATCCCTGAAGGAACGCTCAAATTTGCAGTAGTCAAGGCTAATGCCTATGGGCATGGGGCTGTTGCTGTTGCGACGGCGATTCAAGATGATGTTGATGGTTTTTGCGTTTCCAATATTGATGAAGCCATTGAACTCAGACAGGCTGGACTCAGCAAGAAAATCCTTATTTTAGGAGTTTCTGACATCGAAGCAGTTGCTCTTGCTAAAGAATACGACATCACCTTGACAGTGGCTGGACTGGAGTGGATTCAAGCACTCTTAGATAAGGAAGCGGACTTAACTGGATTGACAGTCCACCTCAAGATTGATTCAGGAATGGGACGGATTGGTTTTAGAGAGGTTCGTGAGGTTGAGCAGGCTCAATCTTTGCTCCAACAACACGGTACTCATGTTGAAGGGATTTTTACCCACTTTGCTACTGCAGATGAGGAATCAGATACCTACTTTAATGCCCAGTTAGAACGGTTTAAAACCATTCTGTCAAGTATGAAAGGTCTTCCAGAGCTGGTTCATGCTAGCAATTCTGCAACGACTCTATGGCATGCAGATACCATTTTCAATGCCGTCCGTATGGGAGATGCTATGTATGGTTTAAACCCAAGCGGAGAGGTCTTGGACTTGCCTTATGACTTGACTCCAGCCTTGGCCTTGGAGTCTGCTCTGGTTCATGTTAAGACGGTTCTAGCTGGAGCTTGCATGGGCTATGGAGCGACCTATCAGGCAGATAGCGAACAAGTCATTGCGACGGTGCCAATCGGCTATGCGGATGGTTGGACACGAGACATGCAGAATTTCTCTGTCTTGGTAGATGGGCAAGCTTGCCCAATCGTCGGGCGGGTTTCGATGGACCAAATCACCATTCGTCTGCCTAAGCTTTATCCCTTAGGAACAAAGGTAACCTTAATTGGTTCTAATGGGGGCAAGGAGATCACAGCTACTCAGGTAGCTACCTACCGTGGGACTATTAACTATGAGGTGGTTTGTCTTCTAAGCGACCGCATTCCGAGAGAATATGATTAGCAAAGAAAGGAGTGGAGCATGAATCTACATCAACCCTTGCATGTCTTACCTGGTGTGGGACCAAAGTCAGCAGAAAAATACGCCAAACTAGGAATTGAAAACTTGCAAGACCTCTTGCTCTACTTTCCTTTCCGTTATGAAGATTTCAAGACCAAGCAGGTGCTGGATTTGGAAGACGGTGAAAAGGCGGTTCTTTCTGGTCAAGTCGTGACTCCTGCCAGTGTTCAGTATTATGGTTTCAAACGCAATCGCCTGCGTTTTAGCCTCAAGCAGGGAGAAGTTGTTTTTGCGGTAAATTTCTTTAATCAGCCCTATCTGGCTGATAAGATAGAGTTGGGAGCAACCCTTGCTGTCTTTGGAAAATGGGATCGCGCCAAGGCTAGTCTGACAGGGATGAAGGTCCTGGCTCAGGTGGAAGATGACCTCCAACCTGTCTATCGATTGGCTCAGGGAATCAGTCAAGTCAGTCTGGTAAAGGTCATTAAGACGGCCTTTGATCAGGGGCTGGACCTCTTAATAGAAGAAAACCTTCCTCAGTCCTTGCTGGACAAATACAAACTCATGTCCCGTTGTCAGGCCGTTCGTGCCATGCATTTTCCTAAGGATTTGGGAGAATACAAGCAGGCACTTCGCCGTATCAAATTTGAGGAACTTTTTTACTTTCAAATGCAGTTACAGACGCTCAAGTCTGAAAATAGAGTTCAGGGAAGTGGTCTGGTTCTGAATTGGTCTAAGGAAAAAGTGACAACAGTCAAGGAAAGCTTGCCTTTTGCCTTGACTCAAGCTCAAGAAAAGAGTTTGCAGGAAATTTTGACAGACATGAAGTCGGATCACCACATGAATCGTCTCTTGCAAGGAGATGTGGGGAGTGGAAAAACAGTCGTCGCTGGCTTGGCCATGTTTGCGGCGGTGACAGCTGGCTATCAGGCAGCCCTCATGGTGCCAACAGAGATTCTAGCAGAGCAGCATTTTGAGAGTTTGAAGGGGCTTTTTCCAGACTTGAAATTAGCTCTCTTGACAGGTTCCTTGAAGTCTGCAGAAAAGAGAGAAGTTTTGGAGAACATTGCCAAGGGTGAGGCTGATTTGATTATCGGAACCCACGCTCTGATTCAGGATGGGGTAGATTATGCTCGTCTTGGCTTGATCATTATCGATGAGCAGCACCGTTTTGGTGTGGGGCAAAGGCGGATTTTACGGGAAAAAGGGGACAATCCAGATGTCCTCATGATGACAGCTACTCCCATCCCACGAACCTTGGCCATCACAGCCTTTGGAGACATGGATGTTTCTATTATTGACCAGATGCCAGCAGGACGAAAACCTATTGTGACACGTTGGATCAAGCATGAGCAATTGCCTCAGGTCTTGACTTGGTTAGAGGGGGAAATTCAAAAAGGTTCTCAAGCCTATGTCATCTCTCCCTTGATTGAAGAATCAGAAGCTCTGGATTTGAAAAATGCTATTGCTTTATCAGAGGAGCTGACAGCTCATTTTGCAGGTAAGGCAGAAGTGGCTCTTTTACATGGTAAGATGAAGAGTGATGAAAAAGATCAGATAATGCAGGATTTCAAAGAGAGAAAAACGGATATTCTGGTTTCGACAACGGTTATTGAGGTTGGGGTCAATGTTCCCAATGCGACAGTCATGATTATCATGGATGCGGATCGCTTCGGGCTCAGCCAGCTTCACCAGCTCAGAGGTCGTGTCGGTCGGGGGGACAAGCAGTCCTATGCTGTTCTTGTTGCCAATCCCAAGACTGATTCTGGGAAAGATCGCATGCGCATCATGACAGAAACCACCAATGGATTTGTCCTTGCGGAGGAAGATTTGAAAATGCGGGGTTCGGGTGAGATTTTTGGAACCAGACAGTCAGGTCTCCCAGAGTTTCAAGTGGCTGATATTATCGAAGATTTTCCGATTTTAGAAGAAGCCAGAAAGGTTGCTAGCTACATTAGTTCGATAGAAGGTTGGCAAGAGGATCCGGAATGGCGCATGATTGCCCTTCATCTGGAAAAGAAAGAACATTTAGATTAAGCTTTCTCTAAGGAAATCTTAAGCTAGCTTTCAGGTTTGGCCCTTATACTAGAGTCATCAAAAAGAAACGAGGACTCTCATATGACAGTAACGATTAAAGTAAATTACCAAACCACTTTCCAAAATAAAGAAGCAAAAAATTAAGATTAAGCAGAAGAAGAAAGAGCGAAATGCTCTTTTTTCGTTTCTAAAACTACTTTCAGTCCATCATCCTAAAAGTAAAGAATCTAAAATCACTTTCTATTTGCTTTTCTTTCTTGCATTGCTTTTCTAGATATGCTACAGTTATGGTAGCGATTACAAAAAGGAGCATGTTATGAAAAATCTAGCTTTGTTAAAAGAAATCAAGACTTATAGAGGGCGAGATGAGGTTCCAGAAGACTTTGATGCTTTCTGGGATGGGGAAGTGAAAAAAGTTTCAACTCTTCCAGCCTACCAGTTGGAGGAAAGAGATTTCTTCATTCCTCAAGTCAAGTGCTATGAGTTAACATTTGAAGGAGCCAATGAAGGTAAGGTCTATGCGCGCGTTGTTCTTCCAAAGAGTGAGGAAAAAGTTCCTCTAATCTTCCATTTCCATGGTTATATGGGACGTGGCTGGGACTGGGCTGACATGCTGGCCTATACCGTGTCTGGTTACGGTGTTGTCTCCATGGATGTGCGGGGCCAGTCAGGTTACTCGCAAGACGGTTTGCATTCTCCTCTTGGAAATACCGTTAAGGGGCATATTATCCGTGGTGCTGTGGAAGGTCGGGAGCATCTCTTTTATAAGGATGTTTATCTGGATATTTACCAGTTGGTTGAAATTATTGCCAGTCTGCCACAGGTAGATGAGAAGAGACTTTCTAGTTATGGTGCCTCACAAGGAGGGGCTCTAGCTCTAGTTGCAGCAGCGCTCAATCCTCGAATTCAGAAAACAGTTGCCATCTATCCCTTCTTGTCTGACTTTGGACGAGTGCTTGAGATTGGTAATACAAGTGAAGCCTATGACGAACTGTTCCGTTATTTCAAGTTTCACGACCCCTTCCACGAAACTGAGGAGGACATCATGGCGACCCTTGCCTATATCGATGTGAAAAATCTTGCTCATCGTATCAAGGGTGAGGTCAAGATGATTACGGGCTTGGACGATGATGTTTGCTATCCTATTACCCAGTTTGCGATTTACAACCGTCTGACCTGCGATAAGGCCTATCGCATTATGCCTGAGTATGCCCACGAAGCCATGAATGTCTTTGTCAATGACCAAGTCTACAACTGGCTATGTGGTAGCGAGATACCTTTTAAGTATGTGAAGTGATGAATGAGAGAGTCTAGTAGCTCTCTTTTTGTATAGAGTCTAGTCAGCAAATATTCTAGTTCACATATACTTTGAAATTCATACTCTTCGAAAATCTCTTCAAACCACGTCAGCTTTATCTGCAAGCTCAAAACAGTGTCTTGAGCAGCCTTCGTCTAGCTTCCTAGTTTGCTTTTTGATTTTTATTTAGTATGAATTTTTTTCTTGACCTTGGTGTAAAACAATTCATTTTGCTATCTAGTTTGGTATAAGTTCTTTCAAGACATTGGAAAGCGTCTGTAAAATGTGTTATAATTTATAAGAAAATATACAGTTTGGCTACAAATGAACATTTATATATAAGTTTATGTATAACTTAGTTTTCTGATTAGGATAATATCTTATAAAAAACGATATTCCTGTAGATACAGTACTTAAATAGCATTTGTAACGTAGCAAAATAGTCTATGTCTATTTTTATTGTAAGAATCAAAGTAGAGAGTGTTATGCTAATGGAAACTGTAATATTTTATTTTTTAGAATATACTTGGATAAATTAACTTTGAAAGTTAAAGTGAGGTAATATATGTTTATATGTTTAAAGGGTTTAGGGAAATTTCGTAAATCCAAAGCTTATGGTTTGGTTGGTTGTTTGACACTATCCGCAGTGATTGGCTTAGCTGCACCAGAGTTACCAGTTATTGGTGGCGGGGTTGTTTATGCTGATGTCATTCAAGGCGGTGGCGATATTCACGATGTGGATGTTCATAGTAAATCTGCAGAGGGTGTTGCTATGACTTATACCACTTATGATAGCGGAACAAGTGGAAAACAAACTGCGTCTGGCAGTGGTGTATTCGTAGCGCCGAATGTGATGGTAACAGTAGCTCATAACTACTATGATAAAAACCAAGAGGATAAGTCTGCGGTCTTGCGTGGTGGGGAGTCTGCTCGTAGTTATGTTGTGATGAACTCAGAAACAGAGAAGAGTAATAAAGTACCCACATCAGGGGTATCCGAGTCTCTTGAAAAAGACTCTATTCACTTGTATAACGGCAAATACTTTGGTAAAGACTATAGCAACGACTTAGCAGTAGTGGTAACTAAAAAGCCTGTAGAAGCTATGACAGGTGGTGAGGACTCTCCAAGAGAGTTGAGTCATAAAGAGGTTTCTACTGGTGATAAAATCACTATGGTCGGATATCCCAATGATTTTTCTACTCCAAATTTAAGTAAAGAAAATAAAGCTCGCTTGAAAGACGGTAAGGCTTATTCAGTCCCAACAACTGTGAGCAGTATCAATAAAGAGAGTGGTGCAGTCACTTATCATTCCTCAGCTTTAGGAGGTTTTTCAGGTGCTCCTTTGTTTAATGATAAGGGAGAGGTAGTCGGTATCCACCAGCACGGAACAAATACTTCAAACGCTCCTGAGAGTGAGCGTATTGGCGGTGGTACTATCTTTACGGACAAGCACAGAGCTTGGATTCAGTCAATGATTGATAAATATGGTATAAAGGGTTGGTATATAGATGGTGCAAACCGTTACTACTATGATGAAAATCATATAGCTTTAAAAGATGTAGAGTCTGAGATTGACGGTGCTTTGTATAGTTTTGATGAAAAAGGTCGAGCTACTTTAGTAAAAGGTGAAGAAAAAGGTCGTGTTCTACTTCGAGTGGAAAATACTAAAGGAACTCGTTTGATTTCAGATAAGGTTGTTCAGGAAGGTCCTGTTGGAAGTGGCTTGAATTTTCATTTAAGACAAAATCCAGACTTCAAACAGTTAATAGCAACTTCCCCAACAGCTAAAGTGGTATCCTATAACGGAGTGTCAATTAACAAACTAGCAAGTGATACTACTTGGTCTGATGACTATGTCAGTAAGTTAGCTTTAGGAGATACACTTATAAGAGCGGTAGTAGATTCGATAACTCCTCCATCAACGTCTTCTTCGGATTTTGCAAGAACTGAAGTTGGTAAAGTAGATTTGAGTGGTAAATCGAACTTACCTGTTCCTAGTAAAGAGGTATTACAAGCTCCGAATGGTTCAGAGAATTTCTATGCTACAACGCACATTCAAACGCCAGATGGGTCGGGGTCAGGTACTTTAATTGCACCAAATTTGGTGTTAACAGTCGCTCATAATTTTTTAACAGTTAAAGGTTCTGAGGTAGTTACTAAATCTGGTCGTACCAATACAGTGTATAAAGCAACTTTACCGAATGGGTTGTCTGTGAATTTTTCAGATGATGATATTGTTTATTGGAATAAAAAAGATTCAGTATTTGGATTTAAAAATGACTTAGCTTTGGTTCGGTTAAAAGAAGCAGTAAAAGGAGTAAATCCTGTAGAGGTTGTAAAACAATCTTCGAAAGTTGCAGAGGGGGATTCAGTTTCGGTCTATGGTTTTCCAGATAACAAGCTAAGTCCAGTTTTAGATAGCAAAGTAGTAGGAACTACAGACTTCGGTTCTGGAATAGAGGGAATTAGCTATGGAGGTACGAAACCTGGAGCGTCTGGTGGTGGTCTTTATAATGATAAAGGTGCTTTAATTGGAGTTCACCAAAATGGTGTTGTAGGAAGCCGTAGTGGTGGTTTGGTTTTATCAAAAGAGCAGCTGGATTGGGTTCGTTCTTATATTGAGGGTCAACCAAAAGATCCTGTCTATGTGGAAGATAAAGAAGTGGAACCTTCTAAGAAGGATTCGGATAAGGATTTAGCTGGGAAATTAGATCCAAAAAAAGATAGTGGAAAAGAAGATTCTGGTATTTTAGGTACATCTGGTGACTTTGCAGCTCCTACAGTAGCTAGGCCAGAGTTTAAAGGTGGCGTGAATGGAGG
>NZ_AJJL01000077.1 GCF_000257905.1 Streptococcus mitis SK579 | reverse complement strand
AAAGCACTGCTTTGAGGTTGTAGATAGAACTGACGAAGTCAGTAACATATATACGGCAAGACGAAGCTGACGTGGTTTGAAGAGATTTTCGAAGAGTATGACTTGCAAAAAAGACTTAGCAAACTAGCTAAGCCTTTTTCTTCTTATCTCGAACGTTGTTTTCCAGCGTTGCGATTTTTGTGTTTTTTCTTGCTTGTGATAGCAGTTGGTTGTTCAGGGGTAACGTCTTTTCGTCCACTTGGTTTAGAGAAAGCACTTGCTTTTGGTGGATTTTTCGCTAGTTCCTCACGGACTTTCTTGCGAAGCTTTGGACGAACGATATAGTTGACGATAAACTGTTGGAGAATCATCATGAAACCACCGACAACCCAGTAAAGAGTAACACTAGCTGGTGAGAAGAGGGAGAAGACGACGATCATGAGTGGGCTCATGTAAATCATTTTCTTGATTTGTTCTCTTTGCATTTCATCTTCTACTCCGTGAAGTGAAAGGAGCGATTGAAGATAGTAAAGGACACCAGCGCAGGCAACCAAAATCATACTTGGAGAACCTAGAGGAATGCCTAGGTAGCTTGCTTGAGCAACCCCTTCAGTATGTTGGGCGGCAAAGTAGATAGCAGAGAAGAAAGGCATTTGAAGGAGGATAGGGAAACATCCTACACCACCAAACATGCTGATGCCGTGCTCTTTTTGAGCGGCAAAGAGAGCTTGTTGGGCTTCGAGTTTTTCTTCTTGAGTCGTTGCTTCTTTGAGACGAGTTTGATGTGGCTCAAGGACGTGTTTGAGAGCGTTCATCTTTTCAGAGTGAAGCGTTGCCTTCCATGATTGGTAGATACCAAGTGGCAAGATAATCAAGCGCACGATAATGGTTACGATGATGATAGCGATACCGAAGCCTAGACCTTTATCAGTAGCGAAATACTTGATAGCTTCAGCCATAGGAGCTCCGATCGTATTCCAAATAAATCCTGTTGGCTGGCCTGTGGCTTTATCGACATTGACACAGCCAGTTAAGACTAGCAACATAGCCACTCCCATAGCTGAGAGTGCAAAACGTTTAATAGATTTCACTGTTTTTATTCCTTCTTTAAAAATTATACCTTTCTATTCTACTGTTTTTTTACAAAATATACAATAGTTCTAGAGACCTAATTTGCGATTTTAAAGTCAGGGTAGGGAGGAAAGTTGCTCAGTTTGACATCTAAGTAGCTGACTTTTGAAAAAGGTGTGGGTCCTTTGCGGATTTCTTGGATAAATTTTGCCATGATAGCAGATGAGTCTGCTTGGGCTAAGATTTCCACTGTGCCATCGTCGTTATTCCATACTCGACCTGTGATGCCACCAATTTCAAGCGCCAGGCTATAAACACCCCAACGAAAGCCGACTCCCTGCACCCTACCTTGGGCAATCATTCTAACCTTTTGCATACCAAACCCCTTTGATTGTGTTATAATATTTCTATGACTATTATAACCTCAAAAGCCAATTCTGTGGTAAAAAATGCCAAAAAATTACATCAAAAAAAATACCGCAAGTCTGCCTATTTGATTGAAGGCTGGCACTTGTTTGAAGAAGCTGTGCAAGCTGGGGTGACGATTGAGAAAATCTTTGCCCTAGAAAATTACCGAGATCAGTTAGCTGCTTTTACGCAAACTGTCTGGGTGTCAGAGGATATTTTGCTAGATTTGGCAGATTCTCAGACTCCACAGGGAATTGTTGCGGTGGTTCAAAAAGAAGAAGTAGGACAAACTGATTTCAGTCAGGGCAAGTTCTTATTTTTGGAAGATGTGCAAGATCCTGGTAATGTGGGAACCATCATTCGGACTGCGGATGCAGCAGGTTTTACTGGAGTGATTGTTTCAGATAAGTCGGCAGATATCTACAGTCTCAAGACCTTGCGTTCCATGCAAGGCAGTCATTTCCATCTACCCATTTACCGAATGTCTAGTCAAGTGATTCTCGAGGAAGCTAAAAAGGCAGTTATCCCAGTGCTGGCAACAACCCTATCTAAAGACTCTGTTGATTATAGAGAACTGCCTTCTATAGACAATTTTGTACTAGTCATGGGGAATGAGGGTCAAGGAATTAGTCCCCTCATGGCTGAAAGTGCAGATCAATTGGTCCATATTAGTATGAAGGGGCGGGCGGAGAGTTTGAATGTTGCAGTTGCAGCTGGTATTTTGATTTTCCATTTAAGCTAATTTTAACTTTCTTTGTTATAATCAAGGAAAGATATTCATAGAAAAGGAGAAAAGATGAATCACACTATTATTCATGACCGCGCAGGTCTTAATCAATTTTACGCTAAGGTTTATGCCTTTGTTGGCCTGGGAATCGGACTATCCGCTTTGGTATCAGGTCTTATGTTGACGATCTTTCAGTCTCAGTTGGTTTACTTTTTGATGCAGGGGCGTCTCTGGTTGACCATTGCAACTTTTGCAGAGCTAGCCCTGGTCTTTGTTGCCAGCAGTATGGCTTCAAAGAATAGTCCAGCTGCTCTTCCAGTATTTTTACTTTACTCAGTATTAAACGGCTTTACCCTCAGTTTTGTGGTGGCCTTCTATACTCCAGGTACAGTTTTATCTGCCTTTGTGTCGAGCGCCCTTCTCTTTTTTGTCATGGCGGCAGTTGGTATGTTCACTAAGAAAGATTTGAGTGGGATTGGTCGTGCTATGATGGCTGCCCTTATCGGTTTGCTGATTGCTATGATAGTCAATATTTTCTTGGCTAGTGGGTTCTTTGATTATATGATTAGCGTAGCCATGGTCTTGGTTTTCTCTGGGCTGATTGCTTGGGATAATCAAAGAATTCGCTATGCTTATGAACAATCGCAAGGTCGTGTAGCGACAGGCTGGGTTGTGTCAATGGCTCTCAGTATCTATCTTGATTTTATCAACCTCTTCTTAAGTATTTTACGTATCTTTGGCCGTAATGACTGAAAGGTCTATGAAATCAGTGTTTTAAGTGACACTGATTTTTTTAAAATTTCTCTTTTCTTTTCTTGGAAATAGGTGTATAATGCTTTTAATTAAATTTTTGAGGAGTAGCTTATGAAGAAAAGTTTTATCCACCAACAAGAAGAAATTTCCTTTGTCAAAAACACTTTTACCCAGTATTTGAAAGATAAGCTAGAAGTCGTCGAAGTTCAAGGCCCTATCTTGAGTAAGGTCGGCGATGGGATGCAGGATAACTTATCAGGTGTGGAGAATGCCGTATCGGTCAAGGTTCTCCAAATCCCTGATGCTACTTATGAAGTGGTGCATTCACTTGCTAAATGGAAACGCCATACCTTGGCTCGTTTTGGTTTCGGTGAGGGTGAAGGTCTTTTCGTCCATATGAAGGCCCTTCGCCCAGACGAAGATTCGCTTGATGCGACCCACTCTGTTTATGTTGACCAGTGGGATTGGGAGAAGGTTATTCCAAATGGACAACGCAACATTGCCTACCTAAAAGAAACCGTTGAGAAGATTTATAAGGCTATTCGCCTTACTGAGTTAGCTGTTGAAGCCCGCTATGATATCGAGTCCATCTTGCCAAAACAAATCACTTTTATCCATACAGAAGAGTTGGTCGAGCGCTACCCAGACTTGACGCCGAAAGAACGTGAAAATGCTATCTGTAAAGAATTTGGAGCTGTTTTCTTGATTGGTATCGGTGGTGAATTACCAGACGGTAAACCGCACGATGGACGTGCACCAGACTATGATGACTGGACAAGTGAGTCTGAAAATGGCTACAAGGGTCTAAATGGTGATATTCTTGTCTGGAATGAATCTCTAGGTGGAGCCTTTGAGCTATCTTCTATGGGAATCCGTGTAGATGAAGAAACGCTTCGCCGTCAGGTTGCCATTACAGGTGATGAAGACCGCTTAGAATTGGAATGGCACAAGGCTTTGTTGAATGGCCTATTCCCATTGACAATCGGTGGAGGAATTGGACAATCTCGGATGGCTATGTTCCTACTTCGCAAGAAACATATCGGAGAAGTGCAAACAAGTGTTTGGCCTCAAGAAGTTCGCGATACTTACGAAAATATTTTGTAGAGAATCGAACCGCAAGGTTCGGTTTTCTTTCTCTTTTCGCCCATAATTTGGTATAATAAACGGTATGAAAATCGTATCAGGAATCTATGGGGGACGTCCCCTCAAGACACTAGAAGGCAAGACGACAAGACCTACTTCGGATAAGGTTAGGGGAGCTATTTTTAATATGATTGGTCCCTATTTTGAAGGGGGACGAGTCTTGGACCTTTATGCAGGTAGTGGTGGTTTATCTATAGAGGCAGTCTCGCGTGGCATGTCCAGCGCTGTTTTGGTGGAGCGAGACCGTAAGGCTCAGGATATCGTGGCTGAAAATATTCAGATGACCAAGGAAGTTGGAAAATTTCAACTCCTAAATATGGATGCAGAAAGGGCATTGGAACAGCTATCTGGGGAATTTGACCTCATTTTCTTAGACCCTCCTTATGCCAAGGAACAAATCGTATCAGATATTGAAAAAATGGCTGAGAAAGAGCTTTTTTCTGGAGATGTCATGGTCGTGTGTGAGACGGATAAGGCCGTTGAACTTCCGGAAGAAATTGCCTGCCTGGGCATCTGGAAAGAAAAAATTTATGGAATTAGTAAGGTGACAGTCTATGTCAGATAAGATTGGCTTATTCACAGGCTCATTTGATCCGATGACAAATGGGCATCTGGATATCATTGAACGGGCGAGCAGACTTTTTGATAAGCTCTATGTTGGTATTTTTTTTAATCCCCACAAACAAGGATTTCTTCCTATCGAAAATCGTAAACGGGGGCTAGAAAAGGCTTTGAAACATTTGGAAAATGTTGAGGTCGTGTCTTCTCATGATGAATTGGTGGTTGATGTCGCAAAAAGACTGAGTGCTACTTGTCTAGTGCGGGGTTTGAGAAATGCAACGGATTTACAATATGAAGCCAGTTTCGACTACTACAACCATCAGCTGTCTCCTGATATAGAGACCATTTATTTGCATAGTCGACCTGAACATCTCTATATCAGTTCATCAGGTGTTAGAGAACTTTTGAAGTTTGGTCAGGATATTACCTGCTATGTTCCTGAGAGTATTTTGGAGGAAATAAAAAATGAAAAAAAAGATTAGATGGCCTTTATATGTCATTGCGGCCTTAATTGTGACTTTCTTGGCATTTGTAGTGCCCTTGCCCTACTATATAGAAGTTCCCGGTGGTTCGGAAGATATTCGCCAAGTCCTTAAAGTCAATGATACAGAAGATAAGGAAGCTGGGGCCTATCACTTTGTTACGGTTGGTGTCCAACATGCTACTTTAGCCCATATGATTTATGCGTGGTTGACGCCTTTTACAGATATTCGTAGTGCCCAGGAGACTACAGGTGGATCTTCCGATGTTGAATTTATGCGGATCAATCAATTCTACATGCAAACATCGCAAAATATGGCCAAGTATCAAGGGCTAAAAACAGCTGGTAAGGATATTGAACTTAAATACCTTGGGGTTTATGTTTTGACTGTGACGGATAATTCTACCTTTAAAGGGATTCTTAACATCTCTGATACGGTCACAGCAGTCAATGATCAAACCTTTGACAGTTCCAAAGACTTGATTGATTACGTCAATTCTCAAAAACTAGGGGACTCCGTCAAGGTCACCTATGAAGAGGATGGGCAAACCAAGTCTGCAGAAGGAAAAATCATTACTCTAGAAAATGGCAAAAATGGAATTGGAATCGGCTTGATTGACCGTACAGAAGTAACCAGTGATGTCCCAATTCGCTTTTCAACAGCTGGTATTGGCGGTCCAAGTGCAGGTCTCATGTTTAGTCTGGCCATCTATACCCAAATAGCTGACCCTGGCCTTCGTAATGGCCGTATTGTTGCCGGTACAGGTACCATTGACCGCGATGGTAATGTGGGGGACATTGGAGGTATCGATAAGAAAGTTGTAGCTTCGGCTAGAGAAGGTGCTGCTATTTTCTTTGCCCCTGATAACTCTGTTAGTGAAGAAGAACAAAAAGCACATCCAGATGCCAAAAACAACTACCAAACAGCCTTAGAAGCTTCTAAAACAATCAAGACGGATATGAAAATAGTGCCAGTTAAAACTCTACAAGATGCAATTGATTACTTGAAAAACAATCCCTAGTTTTTGAGTGAAGTTTCCAAACTAGCGCACAAGCAGAGAAGATGGTATAATAGTCAAATGGTTCAATTATTATTCACTCTAAGCAGTCACATGCTCTTTATTTATGTGAGTTTTTACCTTTTAAAGGATCTTGTTAGATGGGAAAAGGTTTTAAAAGTGACAGCTGAGAATACAGGAAAAGTTCGTTTATTAGTAGCCCTTTTCAGTATTGTAATGGGCTACATCATGAGTTCTTTCTTTATCAGCCTATATCAGTTGTGGCAAGAAGCGCTTAGAGGATTATTATAAAATCAAGAGTAAAGGAAATAAGTATGGAAAAAATTGTGGTTCAAGGTGGCGATAATCGTCTGGTAGGAAGTGTTACGATCGAAGGAGCAAAGAATGCAGTCTTGCCCTTGTTGGCAGCGACTATTCTAGCCAGTGAAGGAAAGACCGTCTTGCAGAATGTTCCTATCTTGTCAGATGTTTTCACTATGAATCAGGTGGTTCGTGGTTTGAATGCCAGGGTGGATTTTAATGAAGAAGCTCATCTTGTTGAGGTGGACGCGACTGGCGATATCACTGAGGAAGCCCCTTACAAGTATGTCAGCAAGATGCGCGCATCCATCGTTGTCTTGGGGCCAATTCTTGCCCGTGTAGGTCATGCCAAGGTATCTATGCCAGGTGGTTGTACCATTGGTAGCCGTCCTATTGATCTTCATTTGAAAGGTCTAGAAGCTATGGGGGCTAGGATTAGTCAGACAGCTGGTTATATTGAAGCCAAGGCTGACCGCTTACATGGTGCCCATATCTATATGGACTTTCCAAGTGTTGGTGCTACGCAGAACTTGATGATGGCTGCGACCCTGGCTGATGGTGTGACAGTGATTGAAAATGCTGCGCGTGAGCCTGAGATTGTTGATTTAGCTATTCTCCTCAATGAAATGGGAGCCAAGGTTAAAGGTGCTGGCACAGAGACCATTACCATTACTGGTGTTGAGAAACTTCATGGTACGACTCACAACGTAGTCCAAGACCGTATCGAAGCAGGAACCTTTATGGTAGCTGCTGCCATGACCGGTGGTGATGTCTTGATTAAAGACGCTGTCTGGGAGCACAACCGTCCCTTGATTGCCAAGTTGCTTGAAATGGGAGTAGAAGTGACGGAGGAGAATGAAGGAATTCGAGTTTGTTCTCAACTAGAAAATCTAAAAGCTGTCCATGTGAAAACCTTGCCCCACCCAGGATTTCCAACAGATATGCAGGCTCAATTTACAGCCTTGATGACAGTCTCAAAAGGTGAATCAACCATGGTGGAGACAGTTTTCGAAAATCGTTTCCAACACCTAGAAGAGATGCG
The DNA here is from genome assembly GCF_000257905.1 of Streptococcus mitis SK579. Taxonomy (GTDB): domain Bacteria; phylum Bacillota; class Bacilli; order Lactobacillales; family Streptococcaceae; genus Streptococcus; species Streptococcus mitis_L. Next base: position 10,260 of record NZ_AJJL01000077.1, on the reverse strand, counting down.
TCGCATGGGCTTACATTCTGAGATTATTCGTGACACAGCTCGTATTGTTGGTGGACAACCTTTGCAGGGAGCGGAAGTTCTTTCTACTGACCTTCGTGCCAGTGCAGCCTTGATTTTGACAGGTTTGGTAGCACAGGGAGAAACTGTGGTCGGTAAATTGGTTCACTTGGATAGAGGTTACTACCGTTTCCATGAGAAATTGGCGCAGCTAGGTGCTAAGATTCAGCGGATTGAGGCAAGTGATGAAGACGAATAAGAAATCAAGCTACGTAATCAAGCGTTTACTTTTAGTCATTCTGGTACTGATTTTAGGTGCTCTAGCCCTAGGTATCGGCTTAATGGTAGGTTATGGAATCTTAGGCAAGGGTCAAGATCCATGGGCTATCCTGTCTCCAGCAAAGTGGCAGGAATTGATTCATAAATTTACAGGAAATTAGGCTGGAGAACCAGCCTTTTTCTAAAGATAAGGAGAAATATGAATAAAAAAACAAGACAGACACTGATCGGACTGCTAGTGTTATTACTCTTATCTGCGGGAAGCTATTACATCAAACAGCTGCAGTCGGCACCTAATAGTCCCAAAACCAAGCTTAGTCAGAAGAACCAAGCTTCTGAAGCTCCTAGTCAAGCATTGGCGGAAAGTGTCTTAACAGACGCAGTCAAGAGCCAAATAAAAGGGAGTCTGGAGTGGAATGGCTCAGGTGCTTTTATCGTCAATGGCAATAAAACAAACCTAGATGCCAAGGTTTCAAGTAAGCCCTACGCTGATAACAAAACAAAGACAGTGGGCAAGGAAACAGTGCCAACTGTAGCTAATGCCCTCTTGTCTAAGGCTACTCGCCAGTACAAGAATCGGGAAGAAACTGGGAATGGTTCGACTTCTTGGACTCCTCCAGGCTGGCATCAGGTTAAGAATCTAAAGGGGACTTATACTCATGCAGTCGATAGAGGTCACTTGTTAGGCTATGCTTTAATCGGTGGCTTAGATGGTTTTGATGCCTCAACAAGCAATCCTAAAAACATTGCTGTTCAGACAGCCTGGGCAAATCAGGCACAGGCCGAGGATTCGACTGGTCAAAACTACTATGAAAGTATGGTACGTAAAGCCTTGGACCAAAACAAGCGTGTCCGTTACCGTGTAACCCTTTATTACGCTTCAAACGAGGACTTAGTTCCTTCAGCTTCACAGATTGAAGCCAAGTCTTCAGACGGAGAATTGGAATTTAATGTTCTAGTTCCCAATGTTCAAAAGGGGCTTCAACTGGATTACCGAACTGGAGAAGTGACTGTAACTCAGTAAAAGATAACATAAACTCCTATGTCACTTGTGGATGTAGGAGTTCTTCTTTTACCAGTTTCAGCAGGGCTACAATAGATACTGATACTCAATGGAAATCAAAGTACAAATTAGGAGGCTAGCCGCAGGTTGCTCAAAGTACTGCTTTGAGGTTGTAGATAAGACTGACGAAGTCAGCTCAAAACACTGTTTTGAGGTTGCAGATAGAACTGACGAAGTCAGTAACCATACATAAGGCAAGGTTAAGTTGACGTGGTTTGAAGAGATTTTCGAAGAGTATGAGAAAAAATAATATGTATTGGATCATATTTTGTGATATAATAAAGGATAAGATACTATTTTAGGAGAAGAACTATGGAAGACCCAAGTAGTCAGAACTTGTTGCTACAATTTGTTTTATTGTTTATCTTGACGGTGTTAAATGCCTTTTTCTCAGCCACAGAAATGGCCATGGTGTCACTAAACCGTGCGCGGGTTGAACAAAAGGCGGAAGAAGGAGATAGACGCTATATCCGGCTGTTGAAGGTACTAGAAAATCCAAATCATTTTTTATCAACCATTCAAGTAGGGATTACCCTGATTACGATTTTGTCAGGGGCGAGTTTGGCAGAAACTCTAGGACGAGAAATTGTCTCTTGGCTTGGAAATAGCGAAACAGCTTATGCTATTGCAAGTTTTCTATCTTTAGCATTTTTGACTTATATTTCCATCGTTTTTGGGGAATTGTATCCTAAGAGAATCGCTCTTAATCTAAAGGATGCCTTGGCGATTCGTACAGCGCCAGTTATCATTGGGCTGGGGAAACTAGTTAGTCCCTTTGTTTGGCTCTTGTCTGCCTCTACCAATCTCTTGAGTCGCTTGACTCCTGTGGCCTTTGACGATGCTGATGAAAAAATGACCCGTGATGAAATTGCCTACATGCTGACAAATAGTGAAGAAACACTAGATGCTGATGAAATTGAGATGTTACAGGGGATTTTTTCACTAGATGAACTGATGGCCAGAGAAGTCATGGTTCCTCGGACGGATGCCTTCATGGTTGATATTCAGGATGATAGTCAAACAATTATCCAAAGTATTTTAAAACAAAACTTTTCCCGTATCCCAGTTTATGATGGGGATAAGGACAATGTGATTGGAATCATTCACACCAAGAGTCTTCTTAAGGCAGCCTTTGTAGACGGTTTTGACAATATCGTCTGGAAGAGAATCTTACAAGATCCACTCTTTGTTCCTGAAACCATTTTTGTAGATGACTTGCTAAAAGAATTGCGCAATACCCAAAGACAAATGGCAATCTTGCTGGATGAATATGGTGGGATGGCTGGTTTGGTGACCCTAGAAGACCTCTTAGAGGAAATTGTAGGCGAGATTGATGATGAAACGGACAAAGCAGCAATAGATGTTCATCAGATTGGCGATGATACTTACATTGTTCAAGGTACTATGAATCTCAATGATTTTAATAGCTACTTTGATGTTGAGCTGGAAAGTGATGACGTTGATACCATCGCTGGTTATTATTTGACAGGAATTGGGACTATTCCAACGACTGAGAAACTCAGCTATGAATTGGTCAGCCAAAACAAACAGCTTATCCTAACCAATGATAAGGTAAAAAATGGACGTGTTACCAAGGTAAAAGTCCAGATCACAGAACTTGAAATAGAAGAAGAAACAGAGTAAACTAGAGGCTTTCGTCATCATGCGTGACGAAGCTTTTTTCAGTTGCTTTCAAGAGAAAATTGTGCCCTCGAGAAACTCAGACTCAAAATGTTTGTAAATTATATGTATTTATCAAAAGAAAAAAGCCCTTCAAACGGGGCTATCTGTTCATTTGTAACTTGATAATTCAAGTTATAGAAGGCGGTAGACGGATTTGAACCGACGATCAAGCTTTTGCAGAGCCGTGCCTTACCACTTGGCTATACCGCCTTAACGTTTATTATTATACCTTGAAAATGATTTTCAGTCAATAGCTTTTTCAGATTTTTTGTGTTAATAAGCCTAAATATTCTGAAAATTCGTTTACTTTTCTTGAAATATCTTAAAATATATGGTATAATTAATAATAACCTATACTTTATAAGAGGAGTAAAGAAATGAAAAAAAGTCAAGTGCTTGCTGTAGCGGGGGCTACCTTATTAGCGTCAGGAGTTCTAGCTGCGTGTTCAAACACTAGTTCAAATAATGCTAAACTAGCAAAAGATTACCAATATGTTTATCAAACAGATCCAGAAACCTTGGATTATATCGTCAGCAATATCGATTCAACATCTTTTATCACCACAAATGCTGTAGATGGTTTGTTGGCTAATGACAAATATGGTAATCTGGTTCCTTCTATTGCTGAATCATGGACAGTTTCAAAAGATGGTTTGACTTATACCTATAAAATCCGTAAGGATGCTAAATGGGTAACTGCAGAGGGAGAAGAATATGCTCCTGTCACTGCTAAAGACTTCGTTACTGGTTTGAAACATGCTGTAGATGGAAAATCAAAAGGACTTTCAATCGTTAGCTCTTCCATTAAAGGATTAGAAGCATACATCAAGGGTGAAACAAGCGATTTTTCAACCGTTGGTGTAAAAGCAGTTGATGATCAAACACTAGAATATACCTTGAACCAGCCAGAAACTTTCTGGAATGACAAGACAACTAGTGGTGTTTTGATGCCAGTTAATGAAGAATTCTTAGCTTCAAAAGGGGAAGGTTTTGGTGCCCCAACAGATGCTAACTCTATTCTTTATAACGGTCCATTTGTCTTGAAAGCTGTAACTCCTAAATCATCTATCGAGATGGCTAAAAATGACGCTTACTGGGACAAAGAAAATGTAAAAATTGAGAACGTTAAGTTCACTTTCTGGGATGGTAAGGACCAAGATGTGATTGCCAAAGGTTTTGCTGATGGTCAATATAGCAAGGCGCGTATCTTCCCTACAAGTTCTACATATGAAAAATATGCAGCTGACTTCAAAGATAACATTTACTTTAACGAACCAGGTGCGGGTGTTGCAACTGTCAGCTTGAACTATGGTCGTACAACTTATAACCATACTGCTAAGACAAGTGATGCCCAAAAGACATCTACTAAGAAAGCCTTGTTAAACAAGGAATTCCGTCAAGCCTTGAACTTTGCGGTAGATCGCAGTTCTTATTCAGCTCAAACAAATGGTACTGATGGAGCTACAGTAGCCATCCGTAATACATTTGCACCATATAATCTTCAAGTTGGTAAGAAAACATTTGGTGAATTGGTACAAGATAGCTTGGCTAAGACAAATTCTTCTACTTGGTCAAACGTATCTCTAGCAGATTCTCAAAATGGTCTTTACAATGAAGAAAAAGCGAAAGAAGCATTTGCTAAAGCTAAATCAAGCCTACAAGCTGAAGGTGTTGAATTCCCAATCCACTTGGATGCCTTGGTTATCCAAGAATCAACAGCGGTTGTAAACCGTGTGCAATCATTGAAGCAATCAATTGAAAAAGTATTGGGTTCAGATAATGTTGTTGTAGATTTGCAACAAATGACTCAAGCAGAAGCTTTACCAATTTCATTTAGTGCTCCAACAGCTAAAGAGCAAGACTGGGATATCCATACATTGTCAGGATGGAACCCTGACTATCAAGATCCGTCTACTTTCTTGGATCAGTTTGTCATCAAGGGAGGAAACACTCGCCTTTACCTTGGTATTGACCAAAACACGGATGCATCAGTAGTAAGTAAACTTGGTTTGGCTGACTATGGAAAATTACTTGATGACGCAAACAGCGAAAATCAAGATGTTCAAAAACGTTATGAAAAATACGCAGTAGCACAAGCTTGGTTGACTGATAATGCTTTGACAATTCCAGTAATGGCTTCTCCTAAAGAAACAGCCGTTTCATTTGTTTCAAAGGTTCTACCATTTAGCTCTTCATATTCTGTAGCTGGTCTTAAAGGTGAAAATGCAGGATACTTGAAGTATACTGAAGTTGGTGAAAAAGCAATCACCAAAGAAGAGTACGAAAAAGCTCGTGAAAAATGGTTGAAAGAAAAGGCTGAGTCAAACGAGAAAGCTCAAAAAGAATTGGCAAGTCATGTGAAGTAAATAATTTTCAATAGAACTTTCTCTCCATGAGGAGAAGGTTCTTTTGGGATTTTTAAAGGAAATGATATGAAAAAATATATTTTTATGCGTGTTTTGCGGTCATTGGTTTCTATCTTTTTAGTAACAACCTTGACTTACACGATTATCTATACAATGGTTCCTCGAAAATTGATTTTCAAACAGGATACCAACTATAACAAGATTGCGACAACTGCTGATAAACGTGATAACTATGAAAATACCGTTTATGAGCGTATGGGCTATATCGAGTACTACGATACCAAGGAATTGCAAGAAAAAGCTAGCCAGATGGATGCTTCTGTAACAGTTGAAGCTAATGACACCAACAAGGCTATCTATGAAAAATACATCAAACAAATCGGTCATGGTTGGACCTTGGGAGAATTTACTGAAAGTGGTCAATTCTACGCTACTCGTGAAATCCCAATTTTTGAACGTGTTTTCAAATTCTATGCTAACTTGATTGACATTGACCATACTAATAAAATTCAAGACCCTGAAAATCCAGACTTGAAACGTTACCTTCGTTTCGAAAACGATCCAGCTATCGGATGGTCCTTGGTCGGTTCAGGTACCAAACACAAATATCTCTTGTACTTCAATAGTCAATTTCCGTTTGTGCATCAAAACTTTGTGAACATTAATTTAGGTGACTCTTATCCAACCTATGCTAATAGCCCTGTTTTACAGGTTATTACTCAGGGACAAGGACAAACAAAAACATCTCAAGTTCAGTTCCCAACAGGTAAGAAAACTTCTTCTGTAAATATTTACTCAAGAACCTACAAATCACCTAGTCAGGCTGACTCTCGTGAAGTAGCCAACTACGGAAAAGATGATCCTTATACAGCTACGGAAAGTAACTACCAATATCCTTCTATGATTGCTAGTTCTGCTGTCGTTGGATTAATCGGTTTGGTGATTTCTTATGCGATTGCTGTGCCACTTGGTTCAGCTATGGCTCGCTTCAAGAACACTTGGATTGATAGCTTCTCAACAGGGGCTTTGACCTTCTTGATGGCTCTTCCAACCATTGCCTTGGTTTATATCGTTCGTTTGGCTGGTTCTTCAATTGGCTTGCCAGATTCATTCCCTATCTTGGGTGCTGGAGACTGGCGTTCGTATGTTTTACCAGCAGTGATCCTTGGTTTGTTGGGTGCTCCTGGTACAGCGATTTGGATTCGTCGTTACATGATTGACTTACAATCACAAGACTTTGTACGTTTTGCTCGTGCAAAAGGTTTGTCTGAAAAAGAAATTTCAAACAAACACATCTTTAAAAATGCCATGGTTCCGCTGGTTTCAGGAATTCCTGGTGCTGTTATAGGGGTTATCGGTGGTGCGACCCTTACTGAAACAGTCTTCGCCTTCCCAGGTATGGGTAAAATGTTGATTGATTCTGTAAAAGCATCTAATAACTCTATGGTCGTTGGTCTTGTCTTCATCTTTACATGTATTTCTATCTTCTCTCTTCTTTTAGGAGATATTTGGATGACTATTATTGACCCACGTATTAAATTGACTGAGAAAGGAGGCAAATAATGTCTACAATCGATAAAGAAAAATTTCAGTTTGTAAAACGTGACGATTTTGCCTCTGAAGCCATTGATGCGCCAGCTTATTCATACTGGGGTTCAGTGTTTAGACAATTTATGAAGAAGAAATCAACTGTAGTCATGTTGGGAATTTTGGTAGCTATCATTTTGATGAGTTTCATCTACCCAATGTTTTCTAAGTTTGATTTCAATGATGTCAGCAAGGTAAACGACTTTAGTGCTCGTTATATTAAGCCAAATGCTGAGCATTGGTTCGGTACAGACAGTAATGGTAAATCTCTCTTTGACGGTGTCTGGTTCGGAGCTCGTAACTCTATCCTCATTTCTGTGATTGCGACAGTGATTAACTTAGTTATCGGTGTCTTTGTCGGTGGTATTTGGGGAATTTCAAAATCAGTAGACCGTGTGATGATGGAAGTTTACAACGTCATCTCAAATATCCCATCTCTTTTGATTGTCATTGTCTTGACTTACTCAATCGGAGCTGGATTCTGGAATCTGATTTTTGCCATGAGTGTAACAACATGGATTGGGATTGCCTTCATGATCCGTGTGCAAATCTTGCGTTATCGTGACTTGGAATACAACTTGGCGTCACGTACTTTGGGAACGCCAACATTGAAGATTGTTGCCAAAAATATCATGCCTCAATTGGTATCTGTTATTGTGACAACGATGACTCAAATGCTTCCAAGCTTTATCTCATACGAAGCTTTCTTGTCTTTCTTCGGTCTTGGATTACCGATTACAGTGCCAAGTTTGGGTCGTTTGATTTCAGATTATTCACAAAACGTAACAACCAATGCTTACTTATTCTGGATTCCATTGACAACTCTTGTTTTGGTATCCTTGTCCCTTTTCGTAGTTGGTCAAAACTTAGCGGATGCTAGTGATCCACGTACACATAGATAGGAGTAGAAATGACAAAAGAAAAAAATGTAATTTTGACTGCTCGCGATATTGTCGTGGAATTTGACGTTCGTGACAAAGTATTGACAGCTATTCGCGGCGTTTCTCTTGAACTAGTTGAAGGAGAAGTATTAGCCTTGGTAGGTGAGTCAGGATCAGGAAAATCTGTTTTGACAAAGACTTTCACAGGTATGCTTGAAGAAAATGGTCGTATTGCCCAAGGAAGTATTGACTACCGTGGTCAGGATTTGACAGCTTTATCTTCTCACAAAGATTGGGAACAAATTCGTGGTGCTAAGATTGCGACGATCTTCCAAGACCCGATGACTAGTTTGGACCCAATTAAAACAATTGGTAGTCAGATTACAGAAGTTATTGTAAAACACCAAGGAAAAACAGCTAAAGAAGCAAAAGAATTGGCCATTGACTACATGAATAAGGTTGGGATTCCAGACGCAGATAGACGTTTTGATGAATACCCCTTCCAATATTCTGGAGGAATGCGTCAACGTATCGTTATTGCTATTGCCCTTGCCTGCCGACCTGATGTCTTGATCTGTGATGAGCCAACGACTGCCTTGGATGTAACCATCCAAGCACAGATTATTGATTTGCTAAAATCTTTACAAAACGAGTACCATTTCACAACAATCTTTATCACCCACGACCTTGGTGTGGTAGCAAGTATTGCGGATAAGGTAGCGGTGATGTATGCAGGAGAAATCGTTGAGTATGGAACTGTTGAGGAAGTCTTCTATGACCCTCGCCATCCATATACATGGAGTCTCTTGTCTAGCTTGCCTCAGCTTGCTGATGATAAAGGGGATCTTTACTCAATCCCAGGAACACCTCCGTCACTTTATACTGACCTGAAAGGGGATGCTTTTGCCTTGCGTTCTGACTATGCAATGCAGATTGACTTCGAACAAAAAGCCCCTCAATTCTCAGTATCAGAGACGCATTGGGCTAAAACTTGGCTTCTTCATGAGGATGCTCCAAAAGTAGAAAAACCAGCTGTGATTGCAAATCTCCACGATAAGATCCGTGAAAAAATGGGATTTGCCCATCTGGCTGACTAGGAGGAAGGAAATGTCTGAAAAATTAGTAGAAATCAAAGATTTAGAAATTTCCTTCGGTGAAGGAAGTAAGAAGTTTGTCGCGGTTAAAAATGCTAACTTCTTTATCAACAAGGGGGAAACTTTCTCGCTTGTAGGTGAGTCAGGTAGTGGGAAAACAACTATTGGTCGTGCCATCATTGGTCTAAACGATACAAGTAATGGTGATATCATTTTTGATGGTCAAAAGATTAATGGTAAGAAATCGCGCGAACAAGCTGCGGAATTGATTCGTCGTATCCAGATGATTTTCCAAGACCCTGCTGCAAGTTTGAATGAACGTGCGACTGTTGATTATATTATTTCTGAAGGTCTTTACAATCACCATCTATTTAAGGATGAAGAAGAACGTAAAGAGAAAGTTCAAAATATTATCCGTGAAGTGGGACTTCTTGCTGAGCACTTGACTCGTTACCCTCATGAGTTTTCAGGTGGTCAACGCCAACGTATTGGTATTGCTCGTGCCTTGGTGATGCAACCAGATTTTGTTATTGCAGATGAGCCCATTTCAGCCTTGGACGTTTCTGTGCGTGCCCAAGTCTTGAACTTGCTCAAAAAATTCCAAAAAGAACTTGGTTTGACTTATCTCTTTATCGCCCATGATTTGTCGGTCGTTCGCTTTATTTCAGATCGTATCGCAGTTATTTATAAGGGTGTTATTGTAGAGGTTGCTGAAACAGAAGAATTGTTTAACAATCCAATTCATCCATATACTCAAGCCTTACTGTCAGCGGTACCAATTCCAGATCCAATCTTGGAACGTAAGAAGGTCTTGAAGGTTTATGACCCAAGTCAACACGACTATGAGACTGATAAGCCGTCTATGGTTGAAATCCGTCCAGGTCACTATATTTGGGCTAACCAAGCTGAATTGGCACGTTATCAAAAAGGACTAAACTAAGAATGGTTTTATAATTTCCATGTCAATTTTTATGGAAATTATAAACCTTTTTTTGTTGAATTGATTTGAAAAAACTTTGAAATTATCCTGAAAGAATTTAAAGAAATGAATAAGAGACCAGCTGTAACTATGAATCAAAACTTTTACTTTAGCTACTTTAGATAGTGTTTGTAGACATGTCATCATGGATGCAAACAGTTCAAGCAATTTGTTTGTATCTATGTGGCTAAGGTTTTTGATTGTGGTCCATATAGATGAATATCTAAATGGACTAGCAAAGTTATAACTTGTTAGATTATTTCAAGCATCCGTTTAGGTATTATCTAGGCGGTTTTTTGTTTTATACTCTTCGAAAATCAAATTCAAACCA
>NZ_AJJL01000076.1 GCF_000257905.1 Streptococcus mitis SK579 | reverse complement strand
ACTTTGATTTTCATTGAGTATTATTCTCAGACACCAAGCCCATTTTTCAAAAAAATAAGCCGCCTGATTGGGCGACTTTATTTTTTATAGGGAGATTATTATGAAAAAGTTTTAGGAGTTTAAGTTAAGGTCTTCTTAACTTATGAACTTAGTATACACTCCCTAACTTAAAGTTTCCTTAAGTATTTTTAAAAATCAAATTTTTCCATTTCTCCTGCCAATTTTTCTTGGATAGACGTATTTGGTAAAGTTCCATTCGGTCTTCATTTTCTAAGAAATGAGGAGTTGGACGAACTTGAAAATTCAAAATGTCCTCCAAACCATAAGGTGCATAGAATTCAAAATCGGATTCTTCATTCAAGCGCAGTCCAACAGCCGTACACCGTTCTGGATACTTACTCATAGCATCACGGGAACAGGTATAGGGATCAGTATGAGGGCTATGTTGATGCATATAGACCTGATTTTTCAATTCCCACTGGTACTGAGGAAAGTCCTCTCTCAGCTTTTTCTCCAGTAATATGGTTTTCTCATAAGAAAGATCTGGATCAAAGAAAATCACATCTACATCTGTTTCACAGTCAAAAGGGGATTCGTCTGACAAGAGATTCCAGATGAAATTTCTGACAGAACCTGCTGCCAACCACGAGTCTTTCAGACCAAGGTTTCGGATGATCGTCAGAATAGCCATCATATCCGGATTTTCTCTAAAAGCGCCTAATATTTCTTGCTTATTTTTCACTGTATTCATAACCTAAGTGCTCATATGCCTTAGCAGTCGCCACTCGTCCAGACCGCGTCCGCATGATAAAGCCCTTTTGGATGAGGTAGGGTTCGTACATGTCCTCCACCGTCTCGCGCTCTTCGGCGATATTGACAGAAAGAGTTCCTAATCCGACAGGACCACCACCGTACATCTCAATCATGGTGCGAAGGATTTTCTGGTCCACATAGTCCAAACCTTCATGGTCAACATCCAGCATGGTCAAGGCCTTATCGGTAATAACATCATCGATAACCCCATTCCCCATAATCTGGGCAAAATCGCGCACGCGCTTGAGGAGACGATTGGCAATACGAGGGGTTCCACGACTGCGCAAAGCCAACTCAGAAGCTGCCTCATGAGTAATTTCCATCTCAAAAATATCTGCCGTCCGCTCGACAATTTCTGTCAAATCAGTATGGGCATAATACTCCATGTGACCTGTAATTCCAAAACGTGCCCGTAGCGGATTTGAGAGCATACCAGCCCGAGTCGTCGCACCAATCAAAGTGAAAGGTGGCAACTCCAAATGAACACTGCGACTGCCTTCACCAGCCCCAATCATGATATCGATGTAGAAGTCCTCCATTGCACTATAAAGCACTTCTTCCACTGACATAGGCAAGCGATGAATCTCATCAATAAAAAGGACATCCCCAGGCTCTAAGTCATTCAAAATCGCTACCAGGTCTCCGGCTTTTTCAATGACTGGACCCGAAGTCTGCTTGAGATTGACACCTAGTTCGTTGGCAATAACAAAAGCCATGGTCGTTTTTCCCAAGCCTGGAGGCCCAAATAAGAGCACATGATCCAGCGCTTCATCCCGCATTTTGGCAGCTTCGATAAAGATTTTGAGCTGGTCCTTGACCTTATCCTGTCCAATATATTCACGTAAATACTGAGGGCGGAGCGTTCGTTCTATTAACTCCTCGTCCCCCATCATCTCATTATCTAAAATTCTACTCATGGCTCTATTATATCAAAAATCCAAGCCACAAACAAAAAAGCCACCCGATTGGGTGACTCCTGAGTTTAGCACTTATGTGGTATAATATTATACGGCACTTCTACACCGCCTACGAAAGGAGGTGAGATAGCCCATGATGGAACTAATCCTTAAAACTATCATCGGACCGATTGTGGTCGGTGTTGTTCTTCGCTTAGTCGATAAATGGCTAAATAAAGATAGATAGTGTCAAAAAAGACCCCAAGCTTAATGTGGAAGTTAGCTTGGGGTCTTTTCTAGTCCATGATATTGAACTAATCCTTAATTCTTCTCCATTATCCCACAGTTCACAAAATTTGTCAAAGGTTTATATCTTCATCAATTCAGCTTCTCCAACTTTAGAATCTGTCCAATAAAGTTTATAAGATTAAGTAAAAGTTATCGGAAAATGATTTTTAAAATAGTCCCAAAAAGCCTGAAATAGAGCCAAAAAACTCCACCTGATTGGGTGGAGTTAAGGGAGATTATTATGAAAAAGAAAAGTTTAGGATTCTATTAAATAAAGTTAGGAGGTCTTTATTTAATAACTATATGATACAAGGCGAAGCTTAAAACTAGCTTAACTTTTCTCAAATTTTACTGTTTTTTTGCAAAAAAACTCTATCACCATCACCTACCCATGAAAAAAGCCACCTGATTGGGTGACTTCATTAGGAGATTATGATGAAAAAAGTTTTAGGATTTCATTAAATAAAGTTAGGAGGTCTTTATTTAATGACTATATAATACTAGACCATCCTTAAACTTTGCTTAAGAACAAACAAGTTTTATTATTTTTCTCTGTCTACCCAAGTCATTCCTATACAATCATAGGTAGATAAGGCTTCAAAACCCAAAGAACGATAAAATCCCACGTTTTTTTCTGTCTGTTCTGTCACCAGCTGGACTTGATAGGCATCTTTGTAATCCTCTAAAGCCTCCTTCATCAAGGATCTACCAATCCCTTGACGCTGATAGCTAGGCAAAACAATCAAATCCTGGACAAAAATTGATGAAAAACCATCTCCAACCAAACGAATCAAGCCCACTACAGCATCGCCATCAAGCGCCACATAAATCACTAATGAATGAGATAAGGCCTGCTCCAGCATCTCTGGTTGATGGGTATAATTTGTCCAACCGACAGCCTGATAGAGATGCAAAACATCCTCTAGCTTGACAATTTCTTGCTTTTTAATAGTAATCATCTCAACACCTCTTAAAGCTCTCTCAAACTCTTGTACTGCTGTCCATTTTTATCAAAATTTTCAGGACGCAACCATATTTCTAAACGAGATTTGACTTTGGGCCAGTCCTTATCAATCATAGACAACCAATCCGTATCCCTCGTACGCCCCTTATAAATGACTGCCTGACGGAAGGTCCCTTCATAGACAAAGCCCAAACGTTCCGCAGCTCGTCTTGATGGTAGGTTAAGAGCATCGCATTTCCACTCATAGCGACGATAGTTCAGCTCTTCAAAGACATAGCAAGCCAAGAGATACTGGGCTTCGGTTCCAATCCGTGCCCCCCTGAGCTCTGGAGAAAAAGTGACAGCTCCCACTTCTATTACTCGGTTATTCTGGTCAATGCGCATGAGAGAAAAAGTTCCCAAAGCCTTACCAGTTGCCTTATCTATGATTGCATAGTAAAAACGGTCCTTACGAGCCAACATCTGATTTAAAAGAGTAACCAGTTCCTCCATATCTGCCACCGGTTCCTGAAAAAGGTAGGTCCACATCTCCCGAGGCGTATCCGGACCATAAACAGCTAGCAAATCCTTCGCATGCTTTTCTACCGAGAGAGCCTCTAGCCTAGCATAACGCCCTTCTAAGAAATCAATAGAAGGCAATTCACCTGGTGTATAACCTTCCATTGACTCACCAATCATCTGACCATATTCATTTACTGGCATCTTTCTTCTCCTTGTTTTATGCTGAAAATACTATATCACAAATTGTTCTCTTTGGAAACTAGCACTGTCTTAAAATTTCATCCTCAACACTACATTAGTAACCCGTTTTCTGTCTTTTATCCTCTAAGGCTTGATTAATTCGTTGGGTGAGTTTGTGAGTTTGCCAGATTTGATACAACCATATCAATCCATAAATTAACAAGAAAAAGAACCAAAGCAAGGGACTCCACAAGGCTGAACCCCAACCAAAAAATAGAGAGGTCAATACTAAAATAGTTGCTGTCACTAATAAATGAACTCCTACACGTATACTAAAAACAAGAAACTCTAGCTTTTCAAGTATTAAAGTCAATACCCCCATAATTCCACCCATTAAAAACAGACCTAGAATATTTTTTATCATTGGTTCAGGATAGGTAATACCTGGATAAAACTGAGCTAATAACATCATACTCAAATAAAAGAAGGAAGCCGTACGCATTCCCGATACAAAATAATCAATTAATCGTTTCATGATTTTCTCCTATAAACCTAGATAATTCATTAAGGACTTAACGTATTTCCTACTCACACTAGATTTGATACCCCGAGTCATTTTAGCCATCATGTTCCCTGAAAAACTATCCGATAATGACTCTAAATGGTCAATGTTTATAATTGAATGTCGTGATATCTGTATAAAATTACGTCGGTTAATCCGATTCTGAAAGTTTGTCAATGTTTCCTTAGTTTTATAAATCCCATCTACCGTATAAATGGTTAATAAATTCTTGTCAATATCAGCTAGAATAAGATCCTCAATTTTCACCATAACCAGATGATCATCCGTTCGAATAGGAATGACCACCTGATTGGTCGTTGAAAATTGTTCTAAATACTCCATGACTTCCCTTGCTTGGTCGGTTAACTGAGCTGCCTGAATTACAATATGTGGGTCCTTTTCTGAAAACTCTGCCTTCATTTCAAAACGAATCTTCATTTTCTCTCCAATATACTTTTATTTTCTCTTGCTAAATACTTTAACAAATAAAAGCCAAAGAAGAATAGCGACGAGACTGATAATAACCACTATAAAGTATGTCTCTTCCTTTGTCAATAGTTCTTGCCAGTTGATTTGGATTCCCATTTTTTCTTGAAATTCCTTTAACAATCTGCTATTTCCTGTAAATGCGGTCTCTAATGGTTCTTTCATTAAAATTTGTCGATAAAGAGAAGCAATATAAGTTGCAGGGGTACACTTCATGATAATCTGTGCAAAATCAGGTAAAACTCCAATAGGAACATAAGTTCCTACTAAAAATCCAGAAGCAGTTCCCACTATAGTTGCCAGTTTGCCAAGACTATCTACAGATTGAAAACGATAAATCAAGAGAATATTTATCAAATTTGAAAGCAGACTACTTAACAACATAATCAAAGCAATTTCCGGTAAATGACTGATAACTGGACTCTCTTTAAAATAAAGCCCCATAACAGCAAACATAAACACCTGCATGACAAAAGAAATGGCAATACTACTGATTAGATAGGACACCTGTAAACCCCAGATACCTAAATCTGTCAAGAAGAGATCTTGATCCATTTGATTTTCACGATCCTGTACCATTTGTGTAAGAGCCGTAAAACTGGTTGTAATCCCAGTCACAGCCAAGGTCCCACTCATCAGCCAGTTATTTAAAAGGTTCGTATTATCAGGGAGTTGGGGCCAAGCATCCGTCAAGTTCTTCTGCAAAAAAATGATATAAAGGAGGAAGGAAATCAATGCCCCCAATAATGAGAAAAATACTCCTGAACGATTACGAAAATATAAGATAAAATTCCGTTTCAATAAAGCTAACATTAGCGAACCTCTCTTCCTGTAAGTGCAATAAAGGCATCATCCATGGTACCTGGACGAAACTCAAAAGAATCAATTTCTTCTCGAACTTTTTCCAAATATTCAATAGCTTCCAGTGACGACCTTGGATAAAAAAGATATTCCAACTCATTTTCTTCCTTTACTGTCATTCCAGTCTGTAGCAACTTTTCTAAATCCTTCATTTCTTTAAAACGAATTTTTAGAATATTAGATGCATACTGACTTTTAATAGCCGTCGCAGAACCTTGCGCAATCACTTTCCCATGATCAACGATATAAATCTGATCCGCTTCATTCGCTTCATCCAGATAATGAGTTGTTAAGATAATAGTCATCCCTTCATCCTTTTGTAGCCGATACAGTAAATCCCAAATGGCTTTGCGAGTCTGAATATCTAGACCTGTCGTTGGTTCATCTAAGAAAAGAATATCTGGCTGTGAAAGAAGAGCACGCGCAATATCAACCCTACGTTTTTGCCCACCTGACAAAGTCCCATATAGTTGCTTCTGGAAAGCAGTTAAACCCAGTTGATGGATCAAATCATCCACACGACTTGCTGCAATCTCCTTATACTGTTGAGCACGAATCGTAAGATTTTCTCTAACTGTCAACATCTCATCCAATACACTAGCTTGAAAAACAACTCCGATTTTCGTATTTGGTGCATATCGAATCTGACCTTGTGTCGGCTTTTTCAAACCGATTAACATGGAAATAGTGGTTGATTTCCCTGCACCATTGGGACCCAAAATAGCATTAAAACTCCCTTTTTCAAACTCTAACTGAATATCGTCAACAGCCATATAATCGCCGTACCGTTTAGTCAAATATTTAGCTTGTAAAATCATATTTTCCCCTCCTCTTTACCTCACTAGTTTAACAAAAAGAATGAAAGAAAAATCGACTTTTGAGATAAGTGGTTAAAATGAGAGGTTAAGTGGTGAGATGATGGAAACAGAATTATATTTTTCATTCAAAAATCCTCCAGATTCTACTCTGAAGGATTCCTATCTTATTTCACAACGATATTAACGAGTTTAGTTGGCTCAAACAGTTTGAGGAACTGTTTGAGGTTGCAAATGAGTAAATAAATTGGTTATTTCACAACAATATTAACCAATTTATTTGGTACACTAATCACTTTCACGATTTCCTTACCGTCAATTTCTGCTTTGACTTTTTCGTCAGCGAGAGCAATTTCTTGTAATTCTTCGCGTGATAGGTCTTTAGCGACCATGAGTTTAGCACGGACTTTTCCTTTGATTTGGACGACGATTTCGATTTCATCTTCAACCAATTTACTTTCATCCCATGTTGGCCAAGCTACATAAGAGATAGACTCACCCGTTGTTGCGACTGTTTGCCAGAGTTCTTCTGCCAAGTGAGGCGCAAATGGGGCGATTAATTGGATAAAGCCTTTGGCGTAGTCTGCATAAAGCTTGTCTTCCTTGTTAGCCGCATTGACAAAGACCATAAGTTGGGCAATGGCTGTGTTGAATTTGAGGGATTCGATTTGCTCTGTGACAGCTTTAACGGTTTCGTTGTAAACTTTGTCAAGAGCGCCATTGTTTTCCGCAAGGATTTCTTTACTTGTAATCAAACGGTAAACACGATCCAAGAATTTACGGCTTCCTTCCAGACCTTCTTCTGACCAAGCAATTGAAGCATCAAGTGGCCCCATGAACATTTCATAGACACGAAGGGTATCGGCACCGTATTGCTCCACCACATCGTCTGGGTTAACAACGTTCTTGAGGGATTTAGACATCTTAGCTGGCGCTTGCTCCAACTCTTCTCCTGTTTCCACATGGAAGAAGGAACCGTCACGTTTTTCAACCTTGTCAGTTGCCACAAGAGCCCCACGGTGGTCACGGTAGCTGGTTCCCAAAATCATCCCTTGGTTAAAGAGTTTTTGGAATGGTTCTTTAGTTGGAACGACACCTAAGTCATAGAGGAATTTATGCCAGAAACGAGCGTAAAGCAAGTGAAGAACGGCATGCTCTGCACCACCCACGTAGATATCTACTGGCAACCATTGTTTGAGGAGGTCCTCATCAGCCAATTTCTCAGTATTGTGTGGATCAATATAGCGGAGGTAGTACCAGCTTGAACCTGCCCATTGTGGCATGGTGTTGGTTTCACGACGACCCTTGACACCATCTTCACGAGTCACTTCAAGCCAGTCTGTCAAGTTAGCCAATGGGCTTTCCCCAGTACCTGAAGGGCGGATGTCCTTGGTTACAGGCAAGACAAGTGGCAATTCACTTTCAGGGACAGCTGTTGAAGTTCCGTCTTCCCAATGAAT
This sequence comes from Streptococcus mitis SK579, assembly GCF_000257905.1. GTDB lineage: Bacteria > Bacillota > Bacilli > Lactobacillales > Streptococcaceae > Streptococcus > Streptococcus mitis_L. The sequence continues at coordinate 59,925 of NZ_AJJL01000076.1, read as the reverse complement.
GATAGGAATTGGCTCACCCCAGTAACGTTGACGGCTAAAGAGCCAGTCGCGGAGACGGTAGGTAACCTTCTCTTGTCCACAGCCTTTTTCTTCCAACCAAGTTACAATCTTGGCAATAGCGTCTTCTTTGTTGAGTCCATCTAGGAAGTCTGAATTAACATGAAGACCATCCTCTGTGTAGGCAGCTTCTGCTACATTTCCACCTTCAAGGACTTCTACGATTGGAAGGGCAAATTGTTTGGCAAATTCCCAGTCACGTTGGTCATGGGCTGGAACAGCCATAACGGCACCTGTTCCATAACTTGCAAGGACATAATCCGCAATCCAGATTGGGATTTCCTTACCATTTACAGGGTTGATGGCATAAGCACCTGTCCAGACTCCAGTTTTTTCTTTGGCAAGGTCAGTACGAGCCAAGTCTGATTTGAGGCTGGCTTGATGTTTGTAGTCTGCTACTGCCTCTGCTTGCTCTGGGCTTGTGATAGCGTCAACCAAGTCATGTTCAGGAGCCAAAACAGTGAAAGTCGCACCGAAAAGGGTGTCAGGACGAGTGGTAAAGACTGTAAATTCCTTGTCTGTTCCCTTAACTTTAAAAGTTACATTAGCACCAGTAGATTTACCAATCCAGTTGCGCTGCATGTCCTTGATAGACTCTGGCCAGTCCAGGTCATCCAAGTCATTGAGCAAGCGCTCTGCGTAGGCCGTGATTTTGAGCATCCATTGGCGCATTGGTTTGCGGACAACTGGATAACCTCCACGCTCAGATGTTCCGTCAGGAAGAACTTCTTCGTTGGCGATGGCTGTTCCCAATTCCTCAACCCAGTTTACTGGTACTTCCGCTTCATAGGCCAAGCCTTTTTCGTAAAGCTTAGTGAAAATCCACTGAGTCCACTTGTAGTAGTTTGGATCTGTTGTATTGACTTCACGATCCCAGTCATAAGAAAATCCAAGCGCATTGATTTGGCGTTTGAAGTTGGCAATGTTCTCCGCTGTAAATTCTGCTGGGTCATTACCCGTATCCATGGCGTATTGCTCTGCAGGCAAACCAAAGGCATCCCAACCCATTGGGTGAAGGACATTGTAGCCTTGCGCACGTTTGTAACGGCTGAGGATATCCGTTGCAGTATAACCTTCTGGATGTCCTACGTGCAGACCCGCTCCAGATGGATAAGGGAACATGTCAAGCGCATAAAACTTAGGTTTTGATGCATCTGTTCCTGTCTTAAATGTATGATGTTCTGCCCAGTAGCCCTGCCACTTAGGCTCAATTTCTTTATGATTGTAAAAACTCATGGTCTCTCTCCAATTTTGTGATGTTACTATTATACCATTTTTGAGGGAATTTGAAAGACGAGAAATGTTCTTTTGGGCTTGTATGAAAAGAAAGACTAAATCTCAAATCCAGCTTATTTAGCAGTATAAAAAATTAGCCCCCATTTGGAGCTAACTTCTATTAACTATTTGTCTCTTCCATCTTCTCACATCCTAGTTCTCGGTAACTACGGTCGCCGACAACCTCAACGCTAAACTGGCCGTCCTCATATTCAAGGATCGTCACGCTGCCATTATCTAGACCATGCGGATGCATACCATTAATCAGATAAACAATGGTCCCAATGGTCATTCCGTGGCTGACAACGAGGGCGTTGCCTCCACCTTGTTCTTCCATTTCTTTGGCAATCGTTTCAAAACCTTCCTTGATTCGGCCACTGAGTTTTTCCCAGCCTTCAGCCCAACCAGCTGTATCAACCTCTACCAAGCCCTCAGCCAGTTCAGCATAAGACAATTGATGAACATGGTTCACATTAAAGATACGAGGAATAATACCCATGAAAAGATCACCATCGTAGGCTCCATCAAAACTACCAAAACACCATTCTCTGATACGCTTGTCCATGCGATAAGGGATTTTTCCCTGCAGATTAAGTTCTTCAAGGATAATTCCCATTGTCTGAATGGTGCGACCAGAATCACTCGAATAAGCTCGATCAAACTGCAAACCAGATTCTCTCAAACCGATTCCTAATTCTTGAATCCCTCGTTCACCTTCAGCTGTTAAGGGAGTATCGCTCCAACCTTGAGCGCGACCAATCGTGTTAAACATAGTCTTGCCATGACGTACCAAATACAATCGTACTTTTACCATTTTCCGTCCTCCGTTTGCTTCTATTATATCATGGATGATAAAACAAAAGCCACCCAGACAGGCGACTTTTGCAGGAGATTATTATGAAAAAGTTTAGGAGTTCTATTAAATAAAGATATTAGATGAAAATCAAATTCAAACTAAATCAGAGTTATCTGTTTCAAATAATATTAGGAGGTCTTTATTTAATGATTATAGTATACACACCTAAACTTAAATAGAACTTAAAATTTTTCCTAATCTCTTAATTTTTAAAACTATGAATTGGCGCTGGGATTTGTCCTCCACGAGAGATGAAATCAACAGATGAAGCCCCATTGACCTTCATAACAGGCGCAGTTCCTAGTAAGCCTCCAAACTCAATCATATCACCTTCTTTTCCTTTTGGAATGATACGAACAGCTGTTGTTTTCATGTTAATGACACCAATTGCAGCTTCATCTGCAATCATAGCCGCAATGGTTTCAGCAGGTGTATCTTCTGGGATAGCAATCATATCCAAACCAACGGAACAGATAGCCGTCATAGCTTCTAGTTTTTCCAAATTAAGAGAGCCATTTTGCACTGCAGCAATCATTCCTTCATCTTCTGAAACAGGGATAAAGGCTCCAGACAAACCACCAACTTGGTTGCAGGCCATCACTCCACCCTTCTTAACTTGGTCATTCAAGAGAGCCAAGGCAGCCGTCGTCCCGTGTGTTCCAACTGTTTCTAGCCCCATTTCCTCAAGGACACGTGCAACAGAATCTCCAACCGCAGGAGTTGGCGCCAAACTCAAGTCCACAATACCAAACTCCACACCCAGTCTTTCACTAGCCATCTGACCAACCAATTGACCGATACGAGTGATTTTGAAGGCAGTCTTCTTGACTGTTTCTGCTACTACATCAAAGCTCTGTCCACGAACTTTTTCCAAGGCACGTTTCACCACACCAGGACCAGAAACTCCGACATTGATGATAACATCAGCTTCCCCAACACCGTGGAAGGCACCCGCCATAAACGGATTGTCCTCAACAGCATTAGCGAATACAACCAACTTAGCTGCCCCCATATCAGATAGAGTTGCTGTTTCCTTGATAACTCGTCCCATATCTGCCACAGCCGTCATATTAATACCAGACTTGGTTGAACCGATATTGACTGAAGAGCAGACTTTGTCCGTTTCAGCCAAAGCGCGAGGAATAGAATTGATAAGAATCTCATCTCCCTTTTGATAACCCTTTTGTACCAAGGCTGAAAAACCACCAATAAAGTCCACACCAATCTCTTTCGCAGCCTTATCAAGTGCTTTTGCCAGAACCACATAGTCTGTCGCATCTGTCGCTGCTCCAATCAGAGAAATAGGAGTCACCGATACACGCTTATTAACGATAGGAATTCCCAACTCAGCTGCAATCTCATCGCCAACAGCCACTAAATTAGCTGCCTTGCTCGTAATCTTTTGATAAATTTTCTCCGCAGCCCGATTGATATCTGGATCAATACAGTCCAAAAGGGAAATTCCCATTGTAATAGTTCTGATATCGAAGTTCTGCTCCTCAATCATGGCGATGGTTTCAGTAACTTGTCTAATATCCATGATAACCTCCTAGATATTATACATAGCTTCGAAAATGGCAGCACTCTGAATATTGATTTTTACATTCAAAGTTTCCCCAAAGGCTTCAAACTCTTTACGAAGATAGGTAAAATCTTGCTTTTCATCATTAGAGACGACAGCCATCATTGTGAAATATTCATCCAAGACAGTTTGAGAGATATCATCGATATTCAAACCTAATTCTGCAATTTTACCAGAAACACCTGCAACAATTCCAGATTTATCTTTACCAACAACAGTTATAATCGCTTTCATAAGCAAACTCCAATTCTTCTTTTAATAGGAAACCTGAACATTAAACAGGATTCTTTTCAAATAGTATAGCATAATTCTAACTAAAATACTCAAAAACGCCTGCTTACGAAGTTGTTCTTAAGAAAAAAACAATTTCGTAAACAAGCGTCTACTATCCCAACTTATGATGAGTGTTCCCGCTAGGACCGAAATCCTAGCGGTAGACCAGAGCTAGACTAAGAGCACAAGACTCCATCATCATAACACTCAACAAAATTGATGATTTTATACTAATTCGATGATCGCCATTGGCGCTGCATCACCACGACGTGGTTCAGTTTTAAGGATACGAGTGTATCCACCGTTACGTTCAGCATAACGAGGTGCGATTTCTGAGAACAATTTTTGAAGTGCTGTAGTAGAAGTGTACTTATCAGTTGCTTCATCATAGTTTTCAGATGCGATTTCATTACGCACGAAAGCAGCTGCTTGACGACGTGCATGTAAATCACCACGTTTACCTAGAGTAATCATTTTTTCAACAGTTTTACGGATTTCTTTAGCACGAGCTTCAGTTGTCACGATTGATTCGTTGATCAAAAGGTCAGTTGTCAAATCGCGAAGCATTGCTTTACGTTGTGAGCTAGTGCGTCCTAGTTTACGGTAAGCCATGTATTCCTCCTTTATTTATCTTTTAATCCAAGACCCAAATCAATGAGTTTGAGTTTCACTTCTTCCAAACTCTTGCGTCCAAGATTTCGTACTTTCATCATCTCTGCTTCAGATTTTTCTGTCAAATCATGCACAGTATTGATACCGGCACGTTTCAAACAGTTGTATGAACGCACAGACAAGTCCAGTTCCTCAATCGTACGATCCAAAATACGGTCGTCAGATTCAGTATCAGCTTCTTTCATCACTTCAGTTGACTTAGCAATCTCAGTAAGATTTGTAAACAAATCAAGATGTTCTGTCAAAATACGTGCTGAAAGCCCTAAAGCATCTTCTGGAATAATTGTTCCATTTGTCAAGATTTCAAGGGTTAGTTTGTCAAATCCATCATTGCTACCTACACGAGCAGGTTCAACTTGATAGTTGACTTTGGTAACTGGTGTATAAATAGAATCTACAGCAAGTGTCCCAACTGGTGCATTATCCTTTTTATTTTCATCTGCAGGTACATATCCACGACCACTGTTAACAGTCATAGTCGCTTTTAGAGAAGAACCTTCACCGATTGTAAAGAGATAATGATCTGGATTTACAATTTCAATATCGCTATCTGTCAAAATGTCACCAGCTGTTACTTCAGCAGGACCTTCAACATCCAGTTCGATGATTTTTTCGTCTTCAACGTACGATTTCACTGCAATTCCTTTAATGTTCAGAATGATTTGCATCACGTCTTCACGAACACCTGGAACTGTGTCAAACTCATGTAACACACCATCAATGTTAATAGATGTCACAGCTGCTCCTGGTAGAGAAGCTAGAAGTACACGACGAAGAGAGTTACCAAGAGTTGTACCGTAGCCACGTTCAAGTGGTTCGATTACAAACTTGCCATAATCTTTATTTTCATCAATTTTTGTTATATTTGGTTTTTCAAACTCGATCATTTAGTTACTCCCTCTTAAACGAAAAGCAGTGTAATGCGATGATTATACACGGCGACGTTTTGGAGGACGAGCACCATTGTGTGGCACTGGAGTCACATCACGAATTGCTGTTACTTCAAGACCAGCGGCAGCAAGCGCACGAATAGCTGACTCACGACCAGAACCTGGACCTTTTACAGTAACTTCAACTGATTTAAGACCGTGTTCTTGTGCAGATTTAGCAGCAGCTTCAGAAGCCATTTGAGCAGCGAATGGTGTAGATTTACGAGAACCTTTGAAACCAAGAGCACCAGCTGATGACCAAGCAATTGCATTACCATGCACATCAGTAATCATAACAATAGTGTTATTAAATGTAGCGTGAATATGAGCAATACCAGATTCGATATTCTTTTTCACACGACGTTTACGTGTTGGTTTAGCCAAGACTTTTACCTCCTATATTATTTTTTCTTACCAGCGATCGCAACAGCTTTACCTTTACGAGTGCGAGCGTTGTTTTTAGTGTTTTGTCCACGGACAGGAAGTCCACGACGGTGACGGATACCACGGTATGAACCGATTTCCATCAAACGTTTGATGTTCAAGTTTACTTCACGACGAAGGTCACCTTCAACTTTGATTGCATCCACTTCACGACGGATAGCATCTTCTTGATCTGATGTAAGATCACGTACACGAACATCTTCTGAGATTCCAGCAGCAGCCAAAATTTTCTTAGATGTTGCAAGTCCGATACCATAAACATAAGTCAATGAGATTACTACGCGTTTGTCATTTGGAATGTCAACTCCAGCAATACGAGCCATGTTTTCTCCTTTCTATCTTATCCTTGACGTTGTTTGTGTTTTGGATTTGCTGGGCAAATTACCATAACACGACCATTACGACGAATAACTTTACAGTATTCGCAAATTGGTTTGACCGATGGTCTTACTTTCATTTCTTATCCCTCCAAGTTTTTCGATTATTTAAAGCGGTAAGTGATACGTCCACGTGTCAAGTCATATGGACTCATTTCGACAGTAACACGATCTCCCGCTAAAATACGAATATAGTTTTTACGAATTTTACCAGAAACTGTTGCTAAAATCTGATGTCCATTTTCAAGTTCAACCGTAAACATTGCATTCGGCATTGTATCAACTACTTTGCCTTCAACTTCAATCACATCGTCTTTTGCCACGCAAAAGCACCTCCATAAATTTCGATTCGATGCCTCTAGACACAGAGACAACAATTATAAGTCAGACTATTTCAGTATAACATTTGTAGCTGATTTTTGCAAGTGTGAAAAGCGCTTTATTTCAAATTTGTCAATACTTTTTCGATATCTGAGAAGACATCATTGATATCTTGATTACCTTCGATGTCATGAACCAAACCTTTGGCACGGTAGTGAGCAATGATTGGCTCCCCTTGAGCAATATTCACATCCAAACGACGTTTTACTGTCTCAGGCTTATCATCTTCACGTTGGTAGTAATCTTCTTCTTTATAGTCAACTGGTGGGTTAAAGACCTTGTGGAAAGTTTCTCCAGTTACGCGATGGATGATACGACCACTCAAACGTTCCAAGAGACTGTCAGGATTCACTTCAATATTGATAACACCTTCTAGTTCAATGCCAAGTTCAGCCAATGTTTTGTCCAAAGCATAAGCTTGTTCAATTGTACGTGGGTAACCATCCAACAAGAATCCTGTTTCTTTAATATCATCTTGTGAAAGACGTTCTTTTACGATTCCATTTGTAACTTCGTCAGGAACCAATTCACCCTTGTCAATGTATGACTTAGCAAGAACACCCATTTCAGTTTGATTTGCCATAGCAGCGCGGAACATATCACCTGTTGAGATATGTGCAACATGGAATTGTTCTACGATTTTTGCTGCTTGAGTTCCCTTACCTGCACCAGGTAAGCCCATAATCAAAAGATTCATGATCTGATCTCCTTATTTTATTTTTAAATAGAAGCAAAAAGTCTTTTCACCCCTATTTAAAAACAAAATAGAAGAGGGGAGACCAAACTCTCACTAATGCCAGAGTCAAACCTCCACTCCCTCAGCATTTACTGATTCCGTAAATACTTTTATTCTGTTCTGTCCATGAAACCAACATACTTACGTTTCAATAGGTAACCTTCCAATTGTTTGATTCCTTCAATACCTGTAGAGATAATGATCAAAAGACTAGTTCCTCCAAAAGCAACTGCTTCTGAAAGTCCGAAAACATCTTTTGCTACAATCGGTAAAATAGAAATCACACCAAGGAAGAGGGAACCAACTGTTGCAAGACGACGAAGAAGTTTAGACATATATTCTTCTGTACCTTTACCAGGACGAACTCCGTGGATATAGGCACCGCTCTTTTGTAGGTTCTCTGCCGCTTTTTCAGGATTAATCTGTACAAACGTATAGAAGAATGTAAAGAGAATAATCAATAAAGCATACATGGCGATACCAGTTGGTGAAGTTGTTGCCAGCATTTCTTGTGCTGTTCTTACCCAAGCCCAATCATGACCTGTAGCGCTTAAAAACTGTAGAATAGCTGCTGGCGCCGCAGTAATCGAACTTGCGAAGATAACAGGGATAACTCCAGCAGGGTTGACCTTCAAAGGAAGGTAAGAGCTAGATGGAGCACCTTGTGCAACCTTAGTATATTGGATTGGAATTTTGTATTCTGCTTGTTGAACATAAGTTGTAAAGTAAATGATCAACAATACAGTAATAATCAAAATGATTACGAAAATGATAGATGAGTTGATACGGCTACTTGGGACGTTCACAAAGTAGTCCACATAGATGCCCTGAATCATCTCTGGGATTGAGGAAACAATCCCGGCAAAGATGATCATAGAAACACCATTTCCGTATCCCTTATCTGTAATTTGCTCCCCCAACCAAGTAACAATCATGCTACCAGCTGTTAAGATGATACCAATCATGATAAAGACTTGTGGAGTAAGAGCTGTTTTCAACAATTGAGCTCCAGCCAAAGTATTAAAACCAGCTGTGATCCCGATAGATTGCACAAAAGCGAGAACTAGAGCAATATAACGAGTAGCTTGATTCAATTTTCTTCGACCTACTTCCCCTTGTTTACCCCACTCTACAAACTTGGGTAAAATATCCATTTGCAAGAGTTGGACAACGATAGAGGCCGTAATGTAGGGACTGACACCAAGAGCAAAAACTGAAAAGTTTTTCATGGCATTCCCTGACACCAAGCTCAACATGTTTAAGAAGGATAATCCACTTAAAGCATTCAAGCTATTGGCATTCACACCGGGAACTGTAATGCTAGTTCCGATACGAAAGACCAAAACGATAAAAATTGTAAATAAAATTTTTGATCGAACCTGCTTGACTTTAAGAGCTTCTCTTAATAATTTAAAAAACATAGGTCACCTCTCTTAGATGACTTCTACTGAACCACCTTTAGCAGTGATAGCTTCTTCAGCTGATTTAGAGAATTTAGCTGCTTTCACAGTCAATTTCTTAGTCAACTCACCGTTACCAAGAATTTTAATACCTGATTTTTCAGCTTTAACAATTCCTGCTTCGATAAGAACAACTGGAGTAACTTCAGCACCATCTTCAAAGACGTTCAATTGGTCAAGGTTCACAATTGCGTATTCTTTAGCGTTGATGTTAGTGAATCCACGTTTTGGAAGACGACGGAACAATGGAGTTTGTCCACCTTCAAAACCAAGGCGAACTCCGCCACCGCTACGAGCTTTTTGACCTTTTTGACCACGACCAGATGTTTTACCGTTACCTGATGAAGTACCACGACCAACGCGGTTACGTACTTTACGAGAACCTTCTGCAGGTTTCAATTCATGAAGTTTCATTTTTATTTTCTCCTCTTTTGTAAAATGCTAGCGCCGATAAGGGAGAAAAGGTTGTCTCCCCCATCAACTCGCCTATACGACGTCATCATAGATGACTATATCTAGTTTTAGGGGATGGTATAGTGCACATCCCCTAAAAATTCATTAGTTTACTTCTTCAACTGTTACCAAGTGAGATACTGCTGTGATCATACCACGGATAGCAGCGTTATCTTCTTTAATAACAGAGCTGTTCAATTTGCCAAGTCCAAGTGCTACAACAGTTTTACGTTGTGATGGAATGCGTCCGATTGGAGACTTAGTCAAAGTAATTTTAATTTGAGCCATTTTATCCCCTTTCTTATGCCAAATCAGAAACTGAAATACCACGAAGGGCAGCAACTTCTTCAGCGCGTTTCAATTGTTTCAAACCTTCAACAGTTGCACGAACAATGTTGATTGGAGTGTTAGAACCAAGTGATTTAGATGTAATATCTGCCACACCTGCCAATTCCACAACGGCACGAACTGCACCACCAGCGGCAACTCCAGAACCTTCTACAGCAGGTTTCAACAATACTTTAGCTCCACCGAATTCTGAAAGAACTTCGTGTGGGATTGTTGTTCCAACCATAGGAACTTCGATCAAGTTTTTCTTAGCATCATCTACTGCTTTACGGATTGCTTCTGGAACTTCTTGAGCTTTACCAGTACCAAATCCTACGCGACCGTTGTGGTCACCAACAACAACAAGAGCTGCGAAACGAAGACGACGTCCACCTTTAACAACTTTTGTAACACGGTTGACAGCAACTACGCGTTCTTCTAATTCAACTGCATTGTCTTTAAATGCCATTTTCTAGTGTCCTCCTATTAGAATTTCAATCCGTTTTCACGAGCTGCATCAGCCAAAGCTTTCACACGTCCGTGATATAGATATCCACCGCGGTCGAACACCACTTCTGAAATACCTTTAGCGTTTGCACGTTCTGCAACGAGTTTACCGACAGCAACGGCTTGTTCAGTTTTAGTTCCTTTTGAAACTTCTTTGTCAAGAGTTGAAGCACTTGCGAGCGTTACACCCGCTACGTCATCAATCACTTGAGCGTAGATGCCTGTATTAGAACGGAATACGTTCAAACGTGGGCGATCAGCAGTTCCAGAGAGTTTTCCGCGAACGCGACGGTGGCGTTTTTGGCGGAGTTTGTTTTTATCTGGTTTTGAAATCACAGTTTTCACCTCTTTAGTTTTAAATCGTGTGCTATGCACAAAGTTGGAAAATAGGTTGGTAGTTGAAAATCAACCACTCAACATTATTTACCTGTTTTACCTTCTTTACGGCGAACGAATTCACCAACGTAACGGATACCTTTACCTTTATATGGTTCTGGTGAACGAAGGCTACGTACGTAAGCAGCTGTTTGACCAACTACTTCTTTTGAAATTCCGCTAACAACGATTGTTGTTGGGTTTGGAAGTTCAAAAGTAATTCCTTCTGGAGCTTCAACTTCATCTGGATGAGATTTACCAACAGCCAAAACAAGTTTAGATCCTTGAAGTTGTGCACGGTAACCAACCCCACGCATTTCAAGTTCTTTCTTGAATCCTTCTGATACACCAACAACCATGTTGTTCAAAAGGGCACGAGTAGTTCCGTGGATAGTTTTCATTTCTTTTGAATCGTTTGGACGGTGAAGAGTTACTTCAGCACCTTCCACACGGATTTCAATATCTTTTGAGAACTCACGAGTAAGTTCTCCTTTAGGTCCTTTTACAGTTACAACGTTGTCATTGTTAGTGAGTTCAACACCAGCAGGCAACACGATAACTTTATTACCAATACGTGACATGTTTATTTTCTCCTGTTAAATTGTCAGGCCAAAACGGCCAGTTTTCACGGGGTTCAATCGATTTCTCGATTTAAAGGAACATTTAGGTTTCAATTTCAAAGTGAATCTAGGCATCGTCTCGCAGGCTTAACTTTGGGTTAGGCAAGAGACGATAACGAAGAGTCACAAAGAAATTGGGAGCTAAATATTACCAAACGTAAGCGATAACCTCACCACCAACATTCTTTTGGCGTGCTTCTTTATCAGTAAGCAAACCTTCAGAAGTTGAAAGGATAGCAATTCCAAGTCCGTTAAGAACTTTTGGAAGGTCTTCACGTTTTTTGTAGACACGAAGTCCTGGTTTAGAAACACGTTTTAAGTTAGTGATAACTTTTTCACCGTTTGGTCCGTATTTAAGGAATACACGGATGATGCCTTGTTTGTCATCTTCGATGATTTCTACGTTCTTAACAAAACCTTCGCGTTTAAGGATTTCAGCAATCCCTTTTTTGATATTTGATGCAGGTACTTCAAGTACTTCGTGTTTAGCTTGGTTAGCGTTACGAATACGAGTTAGGAAGTCTGCGATTGGGTCAGTCATAACCATTTTGTTTTTCTCCTCTTACTAGTAGTTTGCAAGTTGCACTTGCTAGTTAATACATGATACAAAGAGCGTAACAGCACGAGCAAAAATAGGCAATTTGATGCAGGAGCGATGCTCCAAAGAAAATTGGTCTTTTTTGCCAAAGCTGTAGCTCGTGTTCAAATTGGAAACCCCAACTGAACCTGGGCTAAACTCTGTGTGAAAAAGATAAACTTTCCTAGAAACTTCAGTTTTTTCGTCAAGTTCCTATTTTCACTTAGAGTTTTGACGCCCTTGATATCTTAAATTACCAAGATGCTTTTGTTACACCAGGGATTTGACCTTTATATGCCAATTCACGGAAGCAAACACGGCAAAGTTTAAACTTGCGGTAAACTGAGTGTGGACGTCCACAACGTTCACAGCGAGTGTATGCTTGAGTAGAGAACTTCGCTGGGCGTTTGTTCTTAGCAATCATAGATTTTTTAGCCATTAGTTATACCTCCTATATTATTTTGCAAAAGGCATTCCAAGGCCTGTAAGCAATGCACGTGACTCTTCGTCAGTGTTAGCAGTTGTTACGATAACGATGTCAAGACCACGAGTTTTGTCAACATCATCGAAGTTGATTTCTGGGAAGATCAATTGTTCTTTCACACCAAGTGTGTAGTTTCCGCGTCCATCAAATGATTTTGTTGGAACACCGTGGAAGTCACGTACACGTGGAAGTGAAACTGAAACCAATTTATCCAAGAATTCGTACATACGTTCACCACGAAGGGTAACTTTTGCACCGATCGCAACACCTTCACGAAGACGGAAGCCGGCGATTGATTTTTTAGCTTTAGTGATAAGTGGTTTTTGACCTGAGATAAGTGCTAATTCTTCAGCAGCTTTTTCAAGGCTTTTGGCGTTTGATACAGCTTCACCAACACCCATGTTCAAAACGATCTTATCTACTTTAGGCACAGCCATCACTGATGAGTAGTTGAATTGTTCTGTCAAAGCAGGAACTACTTCATTAAGATATTTTTCTTTTAAACGATTTGCCATTATACTTCTCCTTTCCTTCGTGATTAATCAAGCACTTCGCCTGATTTTTTGTTGTAGCGAACTTTTTTACCGTCTACAAATTTGTAACCAACACGACCAGCTACACCATTTTTGTCCAAAACTTGAACGTTTGATACGTGGATAGCTGCTTCTTTCTCGATGATACCACCTTGAGGAAGCTCGTTAGTTGGACGTTGGTGTTTCTTAACGATGTTAACACCTTCAACGATAACTTTGTTTACTTTTGGAAGGGCAGTAAGGACAACAGCTTCTGTTCCCTTATCTTTACCAGCGATTACGCGAACTTTGTCGCCTTTTTTTACAAACATTAGGTTTCTCCTTGATTTTTCTTACGCCCATAAGGGCACCCTAGCTTGAAGCTAGGGGACTAGTTTGTTTCTAAAAATTAAAGTACTTCTGGAGCAAGTGACACGATCTTCATGAAGCCACCTTCACGCAATTCACGTGCAACTGGGCCAAAGATACGTGTTCCGCGAGGAGTTTTGTCTTCACGGATGATGACTGCTGCGTTTTCGTCAAATTTGATGTATGAACCATCAGCACGACGAGCACCTGATTTAGTACGAACGATAACTGCTTTAACAACGTCACCTTTTTTAACCGCACCACCAGGAGTAGCTTGTTTTACAGATGCCACAATAACATCACCGATGTTTGCAAATTTACGTCCTGAACCACCAAGAACTTTGATAGTCAAGATTTCGCGAGCACCGCTGTTGTCTGCGACTTTCAAACGAGTTTCTGTTTGAATCATTTCAGTTTTCTCCTTTCAGGTTTGATTAGATGATGACCGCTTCTTCAACAACTTCTACAAGACGGAAACGTTTTGTAGCTGAAAGCGGACGAGTTTCCATGATACGTACGATATCGCCTTCTTTGGCAACATTGTTTTCATCATGAGCTTTGTATTTTTTAGAGTAGTTAATACGTTTACCATAGACTGGGTGGTTACGTTTTGTTTCAACTACAACTGTGATTGTCTTGTCCATTTTGTCAGATACAACACGTCCAACAAGAACTTTACGATTATTGCGTTCCATTGAAATTTCTCCTTCCCTAGTCTATTATTTCGCTTCAGATTGAACTGTTTTGATACGAGCGATTTGTTTTTTAACTTCTTTCAAGCGAGCTGTTTGTTCTAATTGACCAGTAGCAGCTTGGAAACGAAGTTCAAACAATTCTTTTTTCAATTCGTTTTCGCGCTTCGCGAGTTCTTCTTGAGAAAGACCACGAAGTTCTTTAACAAATTCTTTTACTTCATTAAGTTTCATGCCTTCTCCTTATTCTGCTTCACGTTTTACGAATTTACATTTAACTGGCAATTTATGGCTAGCAAGACGAAGTGCTTCGCGTGCAATCTCTTCAGATACACCAGCGATTTCGAACATCACTTTACCACGTTTAACTGGTGCTACCCAACCTTCAGGTGCCCCTTTACCAGATCCCATACGCACACCGATAGCTTTAGCAGTGTATGATTTGTGTGGGAAGATTTTAATCCAAACTTTACCACCACGTTTCATGTAACGAGTCATGGCGATACGAGCAGCTTCGATTTGGCGGTTAGTGATCCAGTGGCTAGTTGTAGCTTGAAGACCGTATTCACCGAATGCTACTTCTTTTCCACCTTTTGCTTCACCGCGCATTTTTCCACGGAATTCACGACGGTGTTTAACACGTTTAGGTACTAACATTGGTTATTTACCTCCTTTAGTGTTTTTGCGAGCTGGAAGAACTTCACCACGGTAGATCCATACTTTAACACCAAGTTTACCGTATGTAGTATCTGCTTCTTCCCAAGCGTAATCGATATCTGCACGAAGTGTGTGAAGCGGAACAGTTCCTTCAGAGTATCCTTCAGCACGGGCGATATCTGCACCGTTCAAACGACCTGATACTTGAGTTTTGATTCCTTTAGCTCCAGCACGCATTGCACGTTGGATTGCTTGTTTTTGTGCACGACGGAAAGCAACACGTTGCTCCAATTGACGAGCAATTCCTTCACCTACAAGGTGAGCATCCAAATCAGGTTGTTTGATTTCGATGATGTTGATGTGTACTTGTTTTCCAGTCAATTTGTTAAGTTTCGCACGGAGTGCATCAACGTTAGCACCACCTTTACCGATAACCATACCTGGTTTAGCAGTGTGAAGTGAAACGTTAACTTTGTTTACTGCGCGTTCGATTTCGATAGTTGAAACTGCTGCGTCAGCAAGTTCTTTTTGAACGAATTTACGGATTGCAAGATCTTCATGAAGGTAATCCGCGTATTCTTTTTCAGCATACCATTTGGCATCCCAATCACGGATGATGCCGACACGCATACCAATTGGATGTACTTTTTGACCCACGATTTTACCTCCTTATTTTTCTGCAACAGCTACAGTGATGTGAGCTGTACGTTTGTTGATTGGTGAAGCTGAACCTTTCGCACGTGGACGGAAACGTTTCATAGTTGGTCCTTCGTTTGCGAATGCTTCAGATACTACCAAGTTAGCTTTATCCAAACCAAAGTTGTTTTCAGCGTTAGCTACAGCTGAGTTCAAAACTTTCAAGATGATTTCAGCAGCTTTGTTTGGAGTGAATGTCAAAATTGCGATTGCATCGGCTACGCTTTTACCACGGATGTTATCAAGAACAAGACGTGATTTACGAGGTGAAACACGTACTGTACGAGCCATTGCTTTAGCTGAAGTAATTTCTGCCATTTATGTTCTCCTTATTTTCTACGTGTTTTCTTGTCGTCTGCAGCGTGACCTTTGTAAGTACGAGTTGGTGCAAATTCACCAAGTTTGTGACCTACCATGTCTTCTTGGATGTAAACAGGTACGTGTTTACGTCCGTCATAAACTGCGATAGTGTAACCAATGAAACTTGGGAAGATCGTTGAACGACGTGACCAAGTTTTAATAACTTTTTTCTTTTCGTCGTTAGCTTGAGCTTCAACTTTTTTCATCAAATGCTCATCGACGAAAGGTCCTTTTTTAAGACTGCGTCCCATTTTTATATTTTCTCCTTTAAATGTTGTACCACAGCGGCTTGCGCTCCTATGGAGCGCTACCGAGCTGGCGGATTTACTAGTTGCTTAAGCGACTAGTTTAATATTATTTCTCGTTGCGACGACGAACGATAAGTTTGTCAGATTTCGCTTTCTTGTTACGAGTTTTAAGACCAAGAGCAGGTTTGCCCCATGGAGTAGATGGTGCTTTACGACCAACTGGTGCTTTACCTTCACCACCACCGTGTGGGTGGTCGTTAGGGTTCATTACAGAACCACGAACTGTTGGGCGGATACCTTTCCAACGGCTACGTCCTGCTTTACCAAGGTTTACAAGCCCGTGTTGTTCGTTTCCGACAACACCAACTGTAGCGCGGCAAGTTCCAAGAATCATACGAACTTCACCTGATTGAAGACGAACAAGAACGTATTTACCTTCAGAACCCAATACTTGAGCAGATGCACCAGCAGCACGTACCAATTCACCACCACGACCTGGTTTCAACTCGATGTTGTGGATCAAAGTACCAACTGGGATGTTAGCAAGTGGAAGAGCGTTTCCGACTTTGATATCTGCTTCTGGACCTGAAACGATACGTTGACCTACTTCAAGACCTTTTGGAGCGATGATGTATGCTTTCACACCGTCAGTGTAGTGTACAAGAGCGATGTTTGCAGAACGGTTTGGATCGTACTCGATTGTTTTAACAACTGCTTCAACGTTGTCTTTGTTACGTTTGAAGTCAACCAAACGGTAGAAACGTTTGTGTCCACCACCTTGGTGACGAACTGTGATACGACCGTTGTTGTTACGACCAGCCTTGCTCTTCAATGCAACAAGCAATGATTTTTCAGGAGTGCTTGTTGTGATTTCAGCGAAATCCAAAGAAGTCATATTACGGCGACCGTTTGTTGTTGGTTTATAAACACGAATTCCCACGATATTTCCTCCTTAGATTATTCAGCTTCAGCAGCAAACAACTCGATTGCTTTAGAATCAGCTGTAAGTGTGATGATAGCTTTTTTAGTTTTGTTAGTAAAACCAGTGTAACGTCCAACACGTTTAGCTTTTGGTTTTACGTTGATTGTGTTAACATTGGCAACTTTAACACCTTCGAAAGCAGCTTCAACAGCTTGCTTGATCAAAAGTTTGTGTGCACGAGTGTCAACTTCAAATACATATTTTCCTGCTTCAAGTTGAGCCATTGAGCTTTCAGTGATAACAGGTTTTTTGATAACATCATACAAATTCATTATGCAAGAACCTCCTCGATTTTAGAGATAGCTGCTTGTGTGACAAGAAGTTTGTCGCTATTTGCGATGTCAAGAACACTTGCAGTTGTAGCAGTTGCAACTTTCACGTTTGGAAGGTTACGAGCTGAAAGAGCTGCGAATTCATTTCCTTCTTCAAGGATAACAAGAACTTTAGAATCGATGCTCAATGCTGCAAGAACTTTTGCAAATTCAGCAGTTTTTGGAGCTGTAAATGAAAGAGCGTCTACAGCTACGAATTTGTTTTCAGCAACTTTTTCAGAGTAAACTGATTTAAGAGCTAGGCGACGAACTTTTTGTGGAAGTTTGTAGCCATATGAGCGTGGAGTTGGTCCGAAGACAACACCACCACCACGCCATTGTGGTGAGCGGATAGAACCTTGACGAGCACGTCCAGTTCCTTTTTGACGCCATGGTTTGCGTCCACCACCTGATACTGCAGAGCGGTTTTTAACAGCGTGTGTTCCTTGACGAAGGCTTGCGCGTTGGCTGATGATCACATCAAACACAACTGATTCATTTGGTTCGATACCAAATACTGCATCGTTAAGAACAACTTGGCCAGCTTCTTTACCAGTTTGGTCAAATAATGTTACGTTTGCCATTGTGACTGATTTCCCCTTTCTTTATTATTTACCAGCTTTAACTGCTGATTTGATAGTGATAAGAGATTTCTTAGCACCTGGTACGTTACCTTTGATAAGGATAACGTTCTTTTCTGGAACAACTTGTACAACTTCAAGGTTTTGAATTGTTACGCGGTCGCCACCCATACGTCCTGCAAGGTTTTTACCTTTGAATACGCGGTTAGGTGCAACAGGTCCCATAGAACCTGGACGACGGTGGTAACGAGAACCGTGAGCCATTGGTCCACGTGATTGTCCGTGGCGTTTGATAACACCTTGGAAACCTTTACCTTTAGAGGTGCCAGTTACGTCAACAACGTCTCCAGCTGCGAATGTTTCAACTGTGATTTCAGCACCAACTTCCAAGCCTTCAACGTTTTTGAATTCACGAATGAAGCGCTTAGGAGCCGTGTTAGCTTTCGCTACATGTCCTTTAGCAGGTTTGTTGCTCAATACTTCGCGTTTGTCATCGAAACCAACTTGGATAGCGTTGTATCCGTCTGTTTCAACAGTTTTAACTTGAAGAACAACGTTTGGAGTTGCTTCAATAACTGTTACAGGGATCAATTCGCCAGCTTCAGTGAAGATTTGAGTCATTCCCACTTTTTTCCCTAAGATTCCTTTTGTCATGAGAAAATAGTTCCTTTTCTATATTTTTTATTCAAAAAGTTTTTAACGAGCGTTTTTTATGCTCAAGGTATCAAGCTTTAGATTAAAGTTTGATTTCTACGTTTACACCACTTGGAAGATCCAATTTCATCAAAGCATCAACTGTTTTTTGAGTTGGGTTAACGATATCGATCAAACGTTTGTGTGTACGCATTTCAAATTGTTCGCGAGAGTCTTTGTATTTGTGAGTCGCACGAATGATTGTGTAGAGGCTACGTTCAGTTGGAAGTGGGATTGGACCCGCAACTTGTGCACCTGTACGAGTAGCTGATTCTACGATTTTTGCAGCCGCTGTGTCAAGCGTACGATGTTCGTATGCTTTCAAACGGATACGGATTTTTTTGTTTGCCATCTTTTTCTCCTTTTCGTCTATTTAAGATAATAGGCTAGCTCCACAAGAAAACCGACGCGGTGTTGCGTGGCAATGCAACCGAGCGTGTCGCAACCTCTTGCATCAAAGCTAAAGCTGTAATTTACAGCACCATAATAGAATAACACAAAGCCCCTGCGATTGCAAGGGATTTGTTGCTGTTTTTTAAAATTTTTAACATGAAAATGTTTTCTTTTTTGATAGGTCATTTATTTAAATATTCTATGGAAAAAAGTTACTCTCTCTTCACCTGTTCATAGCTTTCTTTTCCGTCATTGAGCTTGTCCCAAATCACTACTTGCCCACCTTTGAGGGATTTTTGCACATCGATAATTCGTTGATTGGACGAACCTCGAAACTGGAGCATGAGATTTCTCTTAGTTCGATCATATCGTCCATCTACAAGGATGTCAATTAGCGATAAGAGTTCCAGTTTATCTGGAGTTTCCAACAACATTTCTTCCCAAGTGTAGCCCGTCCAAGACCAGATATCTTTGTCTGGCAATTCCTTTCGGATGCGTTTAACGAGTGGCAAAAGAATACCCGTATTGAGAAAAGGTTCTCCTCCTAGCAAAGTCAAGCCTTGAACATAAGGCTGAGCAAGATCTGCCATGATCTGTTCTTCTAGCTCTGCAGTGTATGGAATGCCAGCATTGAAAGACCAGGTCGCTACATTATAACACCCCTCGCAGTGAAACATGCAACCTGATACATAGAGAGAGTTTCGCACACCTTCTCCATCCACAAAGTTAAAGGCCTTGTAATCAATAATCCGACCTTGACTGAGTTCCTCGCTTTTCCATTCTTGTGGTTTTGGATTATTCATTCGCTACCTCTATCCAATAACGCTCGACTCCATTACGAACATCCTCAAGGAGCCCACCATTTGCTAGAATGACTGCTCTGCTGGCAGGATTATTCACGCTACAGCTTACAAGAGCTTTCTTAATATTCTTTTCCTTAGCAACTTGCAAGCCCTGACGGAGAGTTTCTTTCGCATAACCTTTGCCTCTTTCAGAAGGACGGATGGAGTAGCCAATGTGGCCAGCATAATTCAGCAACCCCTCATTCAGTATCAATCGCAGATTCAAAAATCCTAGAGCACGACCTACATCATCAAATGATACAAGTTGAATAGAAGGAACACGATTTTCAGGCAAGTTTATTCCCATCTCTTTTTGCATATTTGTTTCCAACCACTCTTCATATACAAAGTTCTCTGTATCCCAAAATCCTCCATCATGGGCTGATTGGCTCTTTTCAAATTCTGCCATCATCTCTAAAACTGTTTCTTTATCTGCTAATCTTGGTCTGCGTAATTCCATCCTTACCTCCCACTATGAGAAAAGCGAGAGCTGACTCTCACTTTTATTTTTTCTTATTCTTGTTTAAAAATTGTTCTCTGAGGCTAAGCAAGCGTTCTTTTTTACCAGCTCCACCTTTAGAGTGTTTCTCGTGATAACGGGTCACTTGTGCGCGCCCCTTATCGTCTAATTGATATTTTCCCATTCCATTTCTTTCTAATTTGTTACTTGATGCCCAGCTATTTTAATCGTTGAGCCATTCATATGTTTGACACGCGCTGCGATTTCCTTGTGACGCCCATTGACCATCGGTCTCGCTTGAGGATTGCCTAGATAGCCACAAGTCCGTTTAACAACGTCTACTGTTTTAGGGTCACTATTGCCACAGTTTGGACAAGCAAACCCTCTATCAGTTGGTTCAAAATCCCCTTCAAAATCACACTTGTAGCAACGGTCAATTGGAGTATTGGTCCCCAAATAACCCACACGGTCATAAGCATAATCCCAGACAGCTTCCAAGGCCTTTGGATTTTGCTGGAGAACTGGATACTCACAATAATGGATGAAACCACCTGACGCACCTGCTTCTGGATAGACTTTTTCAAAATCTAATTTTTCAAACGGTGTTGGATTTTTACGAACATCATAGTGGAAAGAGTTGGTGTAGTATTCCTTATCTGTAATATCAGGAATAGAGCCAAATTTCTCTGTATCTAATCGGCAGAAACGGTCTGTCAAACTTTCAGACGGTGTTGAGTAGATAGAGAAATGATAGCCATATTGGTCAGACCACTCTTCTACACGGCGTTTCATATCTCGAATGATGTCTAGCGTGAATTCCTTAGCATCTGGATTCCTTTCCCAGCTATTACAAAAGAAAACAGTCGCTACTTCATACAAGCCGATATAGCCCAGCGAAACTGTCGCACGACGATTCTTAAAGAGCTGGTCAACATTTTCTTCTTTACCTAGACGATGGCCAAAAGCGCCGTACTGATAGAGGATAGGAGCATTGGCTGGTGTCGCTTCTTTGGTACGTTCGACACGGTAAACCAGAGCATCTTCTGCGATATTCATACGTTCGTTGAATATTTCCCAGAACTTATTCATGTCGCCCTCAGACTCGAGGGCGATACGAGGTAAGTTAACTGTCACGACACCCAGGTTCATCCGACCTGAATTGACTTCTACACCATTCTCATCCTTCCATCCTTGGAGGAAGGAGCGACAACCCATAGGCACCTTGAAGGAGCCTGTCAAGTCAACAATCTTATCGTAAGATAAAACATCTGGGTACATTCGCTTGGTTGCACACTCAAGAGCCAACTGCTTGATGTCGTAGTTGGGAGTCCCTTCCTCTAAATTGAGTCCTCTTTTTAGCGTAAAAATAAGTTTAGGGAAGATAGCTGTACGATGTTCTGAACCAAGACCCTTAATGCGAATGTTTAAAATAGCCTTTTGAATTTCTCGCTCAAAACGATTGGTTCCTAGACCAAAACCTAGCGAAGTAAAAGGTGTTTGTCCGTTTGAAGTGAAGAGAGTATTGATTTCATACTCTAAAGATTGCATGGCATCGTAGATGTCCTTTTGCGTTTTCTTCCAAGCGTAATCTTCCCGTTTTTCAGGCAAAACCCATTCTTCTGCATCTTTGAGGTGTTTTTGGTAATTCTTCTCTGCATAAGGCGCCAAAACTTCATCGATGCGGTCAGCTGAACAACCTCCGTACTGGCTAGAAGCAACGTTGGCGATGATTTGGGAAATCTGGGCTGTTGCAGTCTGGATAGATTTAGGACTCTCTACCTCTGCATTTCCAATCTTAAAACCATTGTCCAGCATACCCTTGAAATCAATCAAACAGCAGTTGGTCATAGGTGTATAGGGGCTGTAGTCCAAATCATGATAGTGGATATCCCCCTTTTGGTGGGCATTGGCTACATGCTTAGGAAGCATTTGCAGTCCGATTGATTTCCCAACAATGCCTGCTGTCAAATCGCGCTGGGTGTTAAAGACATCACTGTCTTTATTAGCATTTTCATTGACAACTGCCTGGTCTTTGTTGAGAAGTTTATGGATACTAAAGTTAATATCTGTCGCTTTTGAGCGCTCAAAATCCCTCTGTGTCCGATAAGTAATATACTCCTCAGCTAGCGCATATTCTTTGGCTTCAAGGAGTTCATGTTCTACGATATTTTGAATTTCATAAATCTTAACTCCTTGTGGAAAGCGACTATGAATTTCTGTGACAATTCGCTCGGTCAGAGCATTGAGGCGTTTTTCAACCAAAGGGGTCACATCCATAACCTTGTCTGCAGCCTTGTGGAGAGCCTTGTCAATCTTGTCCACATCAAATACAACACGTCTCCCATCTCGTTTTTCAACGAAGAGAGTTGGTAAAGTTGTAATTTTTTCTTCTAATGCAATCATATGCATGCTCTTTTCTAAAATGTGATATCTAAAAAATATTATACCACTCTAAAAAGAAAAATCAATATCTTGTGGTAAAAATCATAAAGATTTTAAAAATACACAAGATATTGATTTTCTTATTTAATTTTATAAACTTTAAACTCTGAGTAATCGGTCTTTACTTGTTGGTAATTTTCTTTCAAGATTGTTTCTACTTCAGACCAGACTTCCACCTTGTCATTCACCACAATCATCTTGGGTTGTTTTTCTTTCAAGTCATTGATCAAGGTAGTTTTGTTTTCTTCTGTACTCGTGTAAAGAAGAGGCGATGGGAACATGGATCCAGCCAAACGCTGGCTTTCCTTATAGATCTGAACATGAGAATCCCAGATATAGATTTGGTCCCCCTCACTTGTCTCTTGTTTGACTCTATCTACTACTTGATGTTGTTCTTCATACGAAGCTGGATGCAAGACAAAACGAGCTACAAAAGGAACTGCAATTAGATAAACCACTACTAGAATCGGTAGGTAGAGATTTCCCTTCATAAATTTTTTCCATAAAGTTGGAACTTCCTCTCTTCTCCGACGACGTGCTATTCTTCCCGAGTATTCCCCACGAATACTGGTTATCAAAAGAAGGAGTAAAAATGGAAGGATTAGAATCCAACGCGAACCGTGAAGAGGTTCTTGAGAAAAAAGCAACAAGGCTAGTACAAATAAGAAAACAAAGCTAGCTGGTACTGAGATGACATATAATCTAGATGCTTTAGATTGGAACAAACCGAGAAAAATAAGAATGAAAGCTCCTAATCCAAAGGTTAATAGACCATAAAATAAAGCATTCTCTACTAACTGGGGATTAGCAAAAATACGCATGGAAGTAAATGGATACAAAAATCTACTTAAAGCCTCTCCAAAACCTCCTGAAATGATGACATAGTAGCCTAAAGGATAAAATAGGAGAGAGAAACCAAGTGCTGCCGCAAAAAATTGATAAATCCCATGTATAAAGCGTCCATGTCCAACATTAAAGACAAATAAACCTATCATTACTACTACAGTAAAGAGAAGGCTTGTAAGGGGCTCTATGAAAAATGATAGAGCTAAGAAAATCCCCAAACGTAGAAATCCCTTGTCATGGTTAGGATTTGATAGATAACGCGCTACTAAAGAAAAGCCTGCAAATAAGAATGGAAGAGCTAAAATCGTAGCATAGCCTCCTCCAAAACCAAGACCAGATACCAAAAGATAAAATATCGTTAGGAGTTGCTTAGCTTGATCCCTTTGTCCTGTCAGATAGTCAGTTGCAGAAAAAAGGAAATAACCCCCTCCTAAGAGGGCTAGCCATTCTACCAAGGCAAAAAGAATGCCTCCTTGGGTAATGTAAAGTAGTAAATAATAAAGAATGCCTTGACTAGCATAATAGCTACTGTAAAGCTGTCCTCCCTGATGCAATGCCCAGCCTATATACAGGTCCTGAGCCTGAGAGGGACTTACCATATCTAAAAGTAAAGGAAGTACCACAGAAAAAATCGTCGCAATCGTACTTCCAATGATAAGGCTGAAAAACGGGAAAGCTAGGCGCTCTTCTTTTTCCAGGTTCGATTCAAGGTTCCTATCCAGTCTATTTTCAATTTCATTACTCTGTATCGTTTCGGATACTTCTTCGATTCTGCCATATACAGCCATGTCGTTTCTCCTATTCAATTTATCTGTCTTAGTATATCAAAAAGACCTAGAATTGTCAGCTTGCGATGGCTGTTTGAGTGATTTTTTACATAGTTTCACAAAAGTTTCAATTTCTCGAAATCGATGTAAATGTGTCTGTTTAAATATCATGATATAATCCAATTCTTTCTGAGTTAGCATCTTTCCTCCTACATCTTCTTATTCGTAAAAGGCAAGAAAAATAGGACTGGTTTGTGTCCTAAGTCCTAGATTTCTTATAAGATTGGGGCAAATAACTGTGCAATTTCCTTAATCAATTTTTGATACCAGCTATTTTTTATCGTATGAGCAAAAATTTCTTGCGATACTGAAAAAATCTCCTCAAAATCTTTTTGAATCTCTGTGATTGATTTCGTTTTATATAGCAAAACTGCATTTTCATAGTGGTGAAGTAAACTTCTGTAATCTAAGTTAATGGTTCCAACTGCAGCAAAGTCCTTATCCACTAAGATTTGTTTACTGTGGATGAAGCCTGGACTATACTCAAAAATTCTTACTCCTGCCGATAATAAATCCGAATAAGCTCCTCTTGTAATGAGTTGGATTAATTTTTTATCTGGAATGAAAGGTGTTACAATGCGGATATCAACACCCCTCATAGCTGCATTTTTAATACTCTCTGTTAAGTCATAGTCAATAATCAAATAGGGCGTTGTAATATAGACTGAATCAGTGGCCTGATTAATCAAACTTTGATAGACTTTTTTCCCTACCTGGGTACGGAAGATGGGCTTGGGTCCACTACCGTAAGGAATGCAGAGCCCTTGGCCAGAACAAGGCTGATTTTCCAAGTGATACTGGTCAAAATCGCTGATTTCCCCACGATTGATGTACCAAGTCATCAAAAAGAGACGGGTTAGAGCCTTGACACCAGGGCCATCTAAGCGAATCCCACTATCCTTCCAATAACCAAAGCGTTCTACATGATTGATGTACTCATCAGCTAAGTTAATCCCTCCTGTATAAGCTACCTGACCATCTATGACAAGGATTTTACGATGGTCCCGATTATTATAAGCTACTGTCAAACGAGGAATCACCTTATTAAACTTATGGACCTCAATTCCTCGACTACGAAGCTGAATAGTATAATCCCCAGGTAAAGTCGCCATACAACCGATATCATCATAGAGCATCTTGACCTCGACACCCTGAGCTGCCTTTTGCTCTAGTATATCTAGTATACTATTCCACATCAGACCTTCTTCAACAATATAATACTCTAAAAAGATAAACTTTTCAGCTTTCTTGAGATCTTCCAGCATATGTTGCCACATGCTTTCACCTGAAGAAAAGAATTGTGAGTCGGTTCGATCATACACATCAGCATTGCTATCCATACTCAACAGAGACTTGATAACCCCGTAAGCCGCCTTATCCTCTTCCTTCAATTTCTGGCGGAGTGCTTTACTGTTATCTTCCCGAAAATGCATAGAACCAAGTTTGTCCAACTGTTTGATTTCTTTTTTGGACAATCGCCTTTCCCCGAACATCAGATAGAGCAGGGGGCCAATGATAGGAATAAAAGTTACCACTAACCACATTACTTTGCTTTCAGGTGTCATAGAACGATTGACAATCGCGACAATAGTCGCCATACTCATAATGATTAAGAGAATCACCCAAAGAATAGGGGCCATTCGCCCTAAATAAAGAAAGAGACCAAAAACAAGAGAAAGTTCAAGTAGCATAATCAAAAGACTAAAGCCATACTTGGACATCAATAGTTGAAATTTCCTATATTTCATATCCCCTCCTTGATATTTTGAATGCTAAAAACAGGTAATTGATACTAGTATAACGCAGGTATTCGATAGAAGGCAAGTATTTATGATCATTTTTCTGACTAAAAGCAAAAGAGACCGAAAAATCCAGTCTCCTTCTAGTCTATTTTGATAAAACGATACGATCTGAAGCGTCTCTATCCATATCGTCGATAATCATCTGATTTCCATTAATTGTATAAATCTTGGCATCATCCCCAATAATCATGCGTTGATTGACTGCATCTAAGCTAACCTGCTTGATTTCTTGATCTCCGTCAGTTTCTACCTGTGTCCATGTACCAGTTGTTCCAGTTACCACTAAAGTGATACGGTCTCCTTCATCCTGACCAGTATAAGTTCCATCAATATTAGTTGGTTGAGCTGTAACTGTATTTTGTGAAGAGCTTGTTGCTGCCTGGTTGCTATTTTCTGTAGACGATGAAACAGCAGGTTGTGATTGCTGAGTTTGTTGAGTTTGCGATTGAGCTACTGGTTGTTGAACTTGTTGAGCTCTCTGTGAACAAGCTACTAAGAGACTAAGACTTGCTAGAGAAGCAAGAGAAAGTGTGAATGTTTTTAATTTCATGATGAACTTCCTTTCTTCTACCAATTTAGAGCAATTTTCTTCTAACTGGCAGTTTCCCTAGTATAACAAGTTCAAAAAAGGAGGTCAATTTATCTGCTCATGCTCCTGTAGGTGACTCCGTACTTCTGATATAAAATAGAGAGACCCTGTAATGAACAACAAGTCCTGCGCGTCTGCCCTTGCTTCAAAACTGCCGATAAATTCTCGGTAAGAAGGAATCACATCGTAACCTATTACATCTGTCTCCTCCAGAGCCCCTTGATAGTCAAAGCCGGTCACCTTGAGCTCCACCTGAGGTAAATTTTCTGTCAGATAACCCAACATCCCTTGATAATCCTTACGTTTCAAGGCTCCAAAGAGGATTTGAGGACGATAGTCTTCCTGCTCTTTTTCTTTGATAAACTCAACCAAGCGAGTCAAGGCAGGGAGGTTATGAGCACCATCCAAGTAAATTTGAGGACGAATACGCTCCAAACGCCCAGCCCAATGAGTCTGTTTCAAGGCCTCTCTTACAGCTTGCTCATCAACAGATTCCCTTCCTTCTCTCATAAAGAGAAGAAATGCTTGTAGCGCCAAGGTCGCATTTTCCTGCTGATAAGCTCCTTCCAAGCCTATTTTCAACTGCGAAATATTTAGTAAAGAGCTTGAAAAATCCCTATTCAGCATTGAAAAATCTTGACCTGCATGATAAAGGTCAACAGCTAAAGATTCAGCTTTTTTCTGACAAACAAGCCTAGCTTCTGGAGCCAGCTTAGCAATCACTGCCTTTTTACCAGACTTGAAAATACCAGCTTTCTGCTCTGCGATTGCTTCTAGACTATCGCCCAGAGTCTCCTGATGGTCAAGTCCGATGGAAGTGATGACAGCAATCTCTCCAGTTACCACATTGGTCGTGTCAAGTAAGCCACCAATTCCTACTTCTAGTAGAACCAAATCCACCTCTTGCTCCCTAAAATAGAGAAAAGCAATCAAGGTCAGCAATTCAAAAAAAGACAACTGGTCATGGGTTTGCACAAGCGTCTTTTCCATCTCCTTGACCTGCTCAGCTAAACGGATAAAGTCTGCATCAGCTATTGGTTGCCCATTAATGCAGATTCGGTCATTGATGGAGACAATATGAGGGGAGGTAAAAGTCGCAACTTTTTTGCCATGTCCCATGAATAACTCTCTCATAAAAGCAATGGTAGAGCCTTTCCCATTAGTTCCTGTCACATGGATAATAGGGTAAGACTTCTCGGGATTTCCTAACAAATCCACCGCTTGTTGCATTCGGCTCAAGCCTGACCGAAAATTCAAACCAATCCGACTATGAAGCCATTCTTCTACTTCAAACATATATATCTCCTTGACAAAAATCCAATCAATTACCGCGACAAAGCATGATGACTAATAAAAACAAGGTCAGGATTTTCGTCCCGACCTCTTACCTGGTTAGCTAATCACTAGCAACTATGAATATTAACTTGGGCTAAAAACGTCCACTGGATGTTCCAACTCTTCCAATTTCTAGGAGTTGGAGTGATACAGTCTCCCAGACTTACTTACGGTCTTTATTTTTAGCGTAAGGCTAAAAACGTCCCCCGGACTTACCAGTTCTCTCTTATTTTAAGGAACTGGGGTAAAAATGTTCACTGAACATTTTTACTCCTCCATAAAACTATTGAAGACTTCTTCAATCATGTTCCATTCGTCTTCTGAATCTTCTGGGATTGGTTGCAATTCGCCTTCTGTTCCATCTTCGTTTTCGATGAATGAGTAAGCTTGGATTTCAACTTGTCCGTCTTCGTCTTCTTCTGCGTTAACTGGTACTAGAAGAACATAGTTTTTGCCAAATTCTTCTTTTCCGTCAATCGTCAAAAGGATTTCAAACAAGGTTTCATTTCCTTGCTCATCTACTAGTGTAATTAATTCACGTTCTTCGTGGTCGTGGTTATGATCGTGTGACATAGCCTCTCCTTTATATTAAAATTTTCTATCTAAATAATTTTGTAAAATCAGCTGAGCTGCTAACTTATCAATGACTTTCTTACGCTTATTGCGACTGATATCTGCTTGCTCAATCAACATGCGCTCAGCAGCCACTGTTGTCAAGCGTTCATCCTGATAGTCTACTGGTAAACCAAAAAGCTCTTCTAACTTTGTCCCATAAGCTTGACTAGCTTCCACGCGCGGTCCGCTTGTATTGTTCATGTTTTTAGGCAAGCCCACTACAAATCGTTCCACCTTGTAAGCATCAACCAACTCCTTAACGCGGTCAAAACCAAATTGGCCTTGCTCCTCATTGATTTGGATGATTTCAAGCCCTTGAGCTGTAAAACCGAGCGGATCGCTAATAGCCACCCCTACCGTTTTTGAACCGACATCCAATCCCATAATTCTCATAGGTTACAGATCGACTCCTTGTCCTTTTAGATAGTAGCGAACCAACTCCTCAACGATTTCATCACGCTCATACTTACGGATTTGATTTCGTGCATTATTATAACGAGGAACGTAGGCAGGGTCTCCACTCAATACGTAACCTACGATTTGGTTAATTGGGTTGTAGCCCTTATCGTTCAACGAAGCATAGACATCAGTCAAAGTTTCGCTAATTTCTTTTTTATTGGAATCGTCCAATTTAAAACGTACTGTTTCTTCAGTAAATCCCATTCTAACACCCTCTTTCCTTAGAATAGTACCATTATAGCATAATTCCTTACCTTCTACAATTCAGGCAGTCTATTTATTTGGATTTTCTATTGTTCTGTCGCGCCATTTGCCAATCTGTCTGAAATATATTTGCTTGGTTCATTCTTCAAGAGATTTTCTAAACCAATGTTCTTCAGATACTCAGTCTGAGAAGCCTTCTTGACATCCAAAACTTGAAAATCATAACTAGTCGTTGTTTGAAGTTCTGTTGCACTTAATAATTTGGTTTCAAGCTTAAAGCCTGCCAATTTACGAGCTTCAATGATAGACTCATCCTTATCCTCCGCCTCAAGGAGAGCTTTTTGAGTTTCTTCCACTCCATGTTGATCAATATAGGTCTTCAACTCATCTGAGACTGGACGCTTTTGTTGAATCGTTAAGCTCAAAAAAGTTTTGTCTTTATAAGTAATGGTTTGGGTTTGCTGGCTACCATCATCTGACTTGGGCAAGACCAAAGTCTTAGTTACAACTGTATTCTTCTCAGCATTTTCAATAATTGGCAATGCTGACTGAAGCGTATCCTTTTCTGTTTTTGTAGCTGTTGCAGTTTCTTTTTTCTGCCCACAACCAGCCAGGACAAAAAGGAAAGCTAGACTAACAAGAACAATTTTTTTCATTTCTCTCTTCTTTCTTTTTCAGATTAAAACAGAACAAGACTGAGAATTGCTCCCAGCCTTGATGTTTATAGAGCTGCACGCAAACGTGCTTCTGCATTTTCTACATTACGGACAGAGCGTGGTAGGAAGGCACGAATATCGTCTTCCTTGTAGCCAACTTGTAGGCGTTTTTCATCCACAAGGATTGGGCTCTTTAAAATTCTCGGTGTTTCCATAATCAGATTAAGGACTTCATTGACACTCAAATCTTCAATATCCACTCCAAGGGCTTTGGCATAGCGATTTTTAGATGAAACGATGCTGGCTATTCCGTTATCTGTTTTGGTTAGAATATCCAGTAATTCTTCTCTCGTAATCCCTTCTTTACCAAGGTTTTGTTCTTTATAACTTAACTGGTGGGCATTGAGCCAGGTTTTTGCTTTTTTACAGCTAGTACAACTTGAGACTGTATAAATTTTAATCATGTACCTACCCCTTTCGCTACATGTTACTATCAGTTTAGTCTATTATACCATAAAAAACATCCGACTTGCGACCTATTTTTAAATTTTTTTGACTTTTTTCGTCATTTTCGTACTTTTTTCTTGACAAAATGAAATTTACAGCCATTCTTGATATTTCTTGATATAGATTTTTTTCACAATTGTCACGCTAATCATATACAAAATAATGATGAAAAGTAAAAAGATGAAATAAATCGGTTTTAAAGGAGTTAGATGGAGAAGGCTAGCTAGTGGACTGTAGGGAAGGAAGGTCACAAAGGCTGCAGCCAATAATGTTGTCACAAGGACTAGCCAAGCTGGACGACTTTGTAAAAAGGGAATTTTAGCTGAACGCAGCATATGGATAACCATGGTCTGTGACCACATGGACTCGATAAACCAACCTGTCTGAAACAAGACAATAAATCCTACGGCAGATTCTGCCCCATGAACATAGGCTTGACCTGTCGTCATGGGTACAATGATAAAATAGAGCAAAATAAAGGTCAAAATATCAAAGGCAGAAGAGATAGGACCCATCCAAACCATGAAACGTGTGATGGACTTAGCTTCCCAGGTATGCGGATTTCTCAAAAAATCTTTATCCACCTTGTCAAAAGGTAAGGCAATACAAGACAAATCATAGACTAGATTTAGGATAATCAAATGGACTGGCGCCATTGGTAAAAATGGCAAAAAGATTCCAGAGACCAATAGGGACAAGATATTTCCAAAATTAGAACTCACTGTCATTTTGATATATTTAGTCATATTGGCATAGACCTTACGCCCTTCAACAAGTCCTTTTTCAAGCACCATGAGATCCTTATCAAGTAGGATAACATCAGCTGTTTCTTTGGCAATATCTACTGCTGTATCAACAGAAATCCCCACATCTGCAACTTTCATAGAAGGAGCATCATTGATTCCATCTCCCATATAGCCGACAGCATGACCGTTAGCCTTAAATTGCAAAATAATCCTCGCTTTTTGGTCAGGTGAAAGTTTGGCGAAGACGGTTACCTCCTCCACGGCTTGAGCCAATTCTTGATCACTCATCTGATCAATTTCAGATCCTAACAGCATCTGATTGATATCCAAACCAACCTTTTCACAGACTGCTTGGGTAACTTTTTCGTTGTCTCCCGTCAAAATCTTTGTTTGAACCCCATGTTCTAACAGAGCCTTAATTGCTGGTGCTGCAGATGATTTAGGAGGGTCTAGGAAGGCTAAATAACCAGTTAGAATCATATCCCCTTCATCATCAACTGTATAGGCATGACCTTCCCTCAAACCTGACTTATAGGCCACTCCCAAGACACGCAAACCTTGTTGATTTAGTTGTCTGACTTCTGCTAAAATTTCTTCTCTAATAACATCTGTCAAGGGAGTAATCACTCCTTGGTATTCCGCATAACTGGAAATCGTCAACATTTCCTCTAGGGCACCCTTGGTTACCAAACTAACCACTTCGTGTTCATCCTTAACGATAACACTCATACGTCTACGTTCAAAATCAAAGGGAAGCTCATCTATTTTTTGAAAAGTTTGAGCCAGATTTTGCAAGAGGGCGTGTTCTTTGGCTTCCTTTTCAGTCCGTTTGATGATGGCTCTGTCCATCAAATTTTTCAAGCCCGTTTGAAAATAGGAATTGAGATAAGCTCGTCTCAAGACGGTCAAATCCAAGCGTCCGTGGATGTCCAAGGGATATTCAAGGACAATTTCGTCTTGGGTTAGAGTTCCTGTCTTATCTGTACACAAAATATCAATCGCCCCTAAGTCCTGTATGGCATTGAGTTTCTTGATAACCACTTTTTCCTTGGCCATAATGATGGAGCCTTTTGCTAGACTGGCTGTGATAATCATAGGAAGCATCTCAGGTGTCAATCCAACACCAACACTCAAAGCAAATACGCCAGCTTCTAACCAATCTCCATCTGTTAAACCATTGGACAAGAAAACGATGGGCACCATGACCAGCATCAAACGAATCAAGAGCCACGAAATACTATTCATCTCCCGTTCAAACGAAGTAGGCTCATCATAGGTGTTCAAAGTCTGTTCAATGGCCCCCATCATGGTATCATCACCAACTGCTAAAACCACGGCCTTGGCACTACCAGACAAGACATTGGTTCCCATAAAGGCTAGCGCTTCTGCTTCTAGCAGACTATCAGATTGTTGAACTGTTGCCTTGGTCAAGGCCAATTTTTCAACCGATTCACTTTCACCTGTCAAGCCCGACTGTTGTACAAAGAAATCGCGCGACTCAAATAAAAGAAGATCTGCTGGAATCATGTCTCCAGCGCTTAATTTAACCACGTCACCCACTACCAAATCATCGATAGGTACTTCTTGGATTTCTCCTTGACGAATGACAGTCGCTGTGTTGACAATCATTTTTGATAGATTGGTCGCAGCCTTATCACTACGGAGTTCTTGGACAAAGCGTATGCCACCAGAAATGAGGACTAGGACAACGATGATAATGGAAGTTGTCGGATCTTCTTGACCTGGTTTTGCCAACCAGACATTGGTCACCAAGGAAATCACGGCGATGACCAGCAAGATGATTGTAAAAGGATTGATAATGGATTCGTAAATCTTTTTGAGGATACTGTCTTCTTGACCCTTTGTGATGGTATTTTCGCCATATAGGTCACGATTTTTCTCCACCTGCTCCTCAGTCAAGCCTGTTAGACTTGTCTTATAAAAAGATAGAGTTTCGTTTAAAGATGTATGAATAGCTGTTGCTAATCTTTCTTTTGTAGTTTTCATTGGTTTCTCCTATCTATATGAATGATGTGTTTCATACACAGAGACCAATCACTTTATAAGGGCAGAACGACACAAATCAGCGATTGGCTGTGTATGTGCGGTTCCGGATGATCGTCAATTTGCATCGTCTATCTCCTTTCTTTGATTTAAACAGTAGAAAATCCCACCATAAAATGGCAGGATTAAAAAACTAATTATCTGTTTTTCGTTCAAGCTTTAACTCCATAGGGCAATGTAATGAGCTTAGTCTTGGCCTTCGCGACCAGGACTGTTGACCAACGAGTAGTGTCTCCACTGCTTTGCGGTAGTCATCCGTATCCCTATGGTAGCCTCACCTACCGTTTTCGTCTTTCAGTATAAACCTTTAAAATTTAAAAGTCAATCATTTGAGTTGTTTAACTCTTAGATAACTATCAACTCTTTTGGAGCTAGGGTCAATAATTCACAACCCGTCTCTGTAATCAGGATATCATCCTCGATACGAACGCCATATTTGCCTTCGATATAGATACCTGGCTCATCTGTCAATGCCATACCTGCCTTAATAGTTTCTGTAGAAGTCTGGCTAAAGTATGGTTCCTCATGGATATCCAGTCCAATACCGTGTCCAATACCGTGGGTAAAGTAGTCGCCATAGCCTGCCTCGATGATAATATCACGAGGGATTTTGTCAAAGTCACGGAAACCTAAGCCAGCCTTAGCCTGGTCAATCAAGGCTTGATTGGCTTTCAAAACCGTATTGTAAATCTCTGCTTGCTCGTCGCTAACATGTCCTAGATAGATAGTCCGTGTCATATCACTGACATAGTGGTCATAGAGGCAGCCGAAATCCATGGTAATAGCTTCTCCCAGCTCCACTGGTTTGTGCATAGGATGGGCATGAGGCTTAGAAGAATTGATACCACTAGCTAGAATTGTGTCAAAAGACAAGCCAGATGCTCCCAACTCACGCATGCGGAAGTCAAGGAAGTTGGCAATCTCAATTTCAGTCTTTCCTGGCTTAATAAAGTCAAGCGCATCGCGGAAAGCTTGGTCTGAGATAGAACAAGCCTTGCGAATAGCTGCAATCTCCGCTTCATCCTTAATCATTCGAAGACCTTCGACAAACTGAGTTTGTGGAAGCAAGTCAATTCCCTCAAAGGTTGCCTGCATACGGTGATAATAAGACACTGAAATCTCATCCTCAAAACCGATTCGAGACAAGCCCATGTCCTTAACAATGTCTGCAATGACAGCCAATTCATCACGGTCAGCCACAATCTCAAACCCACTGGTTTCTTGCTTGGCTGCAATGATATAGCGAGAGTCCGTCACCAAGACCTGGCGGTCACGGCTGAGAAAAACTGTTCCGTTCGAACCCCAAAAACCAGTCAAATAATAGACGTTTTTAAGATTGTTGATGATAATTCCATCTAGTTCTTTTTCTTGCATTTTAGCTAGAAATGCTTGTACACGTTTATTCATGATGTAATTTTCCTTTCAAATAATGTCCTGTGTAGCTGGCTTGGTTAGCAGCTACTTCTTCTGGAGTTCCTGTTGCGATGATGGTTCCACCACCGACACCGCCCTCAGGTCCCAAGTCAATAATATGGTCTGCTGTCTTAATAACATCTAGATTGTGCTCGATAACAAGGACTGTATTGCCATCGTCGACAAAGCGAGCCAATACCTTGAGCAAGCGAGCGATATCCTCAGTATGAAGGCCTGTCGTTGGCTCATCTAAAATGTAGAAAGATTTTCCTGTCGAGCGTTTGTGGAGTTCACTAGCCAGTTTCATACGCTGGGCTTCTCCCCCAGAAAGGGTGGTAGCTGGTTGCCCTAGCGTTACATAGCCTAGACCTACATCCTTGATGGTCTGAAGTTTGCGTTGAATCTTGGGAATGTGTTGGAAGAACTCCACCGCATCATTGACGGTCATGTCCAAGACCTGCGAGATATTCTTTTCCTTATAGTGAACTTCTAGGGTTTCACTGTTGTAGCGGGTTCCGTGGCAGACTTCACAAGCCACATAAACATCTGGCAAGAAGTGCATCTCAATCTTAATAATCCCGTCACCTGAGCAGGCTTCACAGCGACCACCCTTGACATTGAAACTGAAACGGCCTTTCTTGTAACCTCGAATCTTGGCTTCATTTGTCTGAGCAAAAAGGTCACGTATATCGTCAAAAACCCCTGTATAGGTAGCTGGGTTAGATCTCGGCGTTCGTCCGATAGGACTCTGGTCAATATCAATCAAGCGGTCTACATGCTCAATTCCTGTAATGATTTTGAATTTACCTGGTTTGTCTGAGTTGCGGTTGAGCTTTTGGGCAATGGCTTTTTTGAGAATGCTGTTGATTAAGGTCGATTTTCCTGAGCCGGATACCCCCGTAACCGCGATGAATTTTCCTAGTGGAAAGCGAGCCGTGACATTTTGCAAGTTATTCTCACACGCTCCTGTCACTTCAATAAAACGACCATTTCCAACACGGCGCTCTTCTGGTACTGGAATGACACGTTTTCCTGACAAGTACTGGCCTGTGATAGACTTGCTATTACGAGCCACCTGTTTGGGCGTACCTGCCGCAACAATCTCCCCACCAAATACTCCCGCACCAGGACCAACGTCAATCAGATAATCCGCCTCACGCATGGTATCTTCGTCGTGTTCCACCACGATAAGAGTATTACCCAAGTCGCGCATCTTTTTGAGACTGGCAATCAAACGGTCATTGTCCCTCTGGTGGAGACCGATTGACGGCTCATCCAGGATATAAAGGACACCTGATAGGTTAGAACCAATCTGAGTTGCCAATCGAATACGCTGACTTTCCCCACCTGAAAGAGTTCCTGCCGAACGTGACAGAGTCAGATAGTTAAGGCCCACGTTATTAAGGAAGGTCAAACGATCCTTGATTTCCTTGAGAATAGGCCGAGCAATGATGGCTTCGTTTTCAGAAAGAGTCAACTGACTGACTAATTCCAAGTGATCTGCGATAGACAGGTCTGAAATTTCTCCGATATGTGGCCCGTTCTCGCCACCCACACGGACAGACAAGGCCTGATCATTGAGACGATAGCCGTGACAGGTCCCGCAGGTCAGCTCATTCATGTAGAGACGCATCTGGGTGCGGGTGTAATCGCTGTTTGTCTCGTGATAGCGACGCTTGATATTATTAACAACTCCCTCAAAAGGAATATCGATATCGCGCACGCCACCAAATTCATTCTCATAGTGGAAATGGAATTCCTTGCCATCTGACCCATAGAGAATCAAGTTCTTGTCTTCTTCTGCCAAGTCCTCAAAAGGCTTATCCATGTCTACTCCAAAAGCTGTCATAGCCTGCTCTAGCATGTTTGGATAGTAGTTGGATGAGATAGGATTCCAAGGAGCCAAGGCTCCCTCACGTAAGGTTTTGCTGGCATCTGGTACTACCAAATCAGTATCCACCTCCAGCTTGATGCCCAAACCGTCACACTCACTACAAGAACCAAAAGGAGCATTGAAGGAGAAGAGACGTGGCTCTAACTCTGGAACAGTAAAGCCACAAACTGGACAGGCATAATGCTCAGAGAAGAGCAACTCAGAGTCGTCCATAGTGTCGATAATGACATATCCTTCTGCGATACGAAGGGCAGCCTCAATGGAATCAAAGAGACGACTACGGATACCCTCCTTGATGACAATACGGTCAACCACGACATCGATATTGTGTTGCTTACCCTTAGACAACTCTGGCACTTCGGTCACATCATAGACTTCCCCATCCACACGGACACGAACATAACCGTCTTTCTGAACCTTCTCAATAACACTTTTATGTTGCCCTTTTTTCTTGCGGATGACAGGAGCTAAAATTTGCAGACGCTGGCGTTCAGGTAACTCCAAAACCTTATCAACGATTTGCTCCACAGAAGAAGCCTTGATAGCCCCATGCCCGTTGATACAGTAAGGCGTCCCCACACGCGCGTAGAGGAGACGCAGATAGTCATTGATTTCAGTCGTGGTTCCCACCGTCGAGCGAGGATTTTTGCTAGTCGTTTTCTGATCGATGGAAATAGCTGGGCTGAGGCCATCAATGGCATCTACATCAGGCTTCTCCATATTTCCCAAAAACTGACGAGCATAGGCTGACAAACTCTCCACATAGCGACGTTGTCCCTCAGCATAGAGGGTATCGAAAGCCAGACTGGATTTCCCTGAACCTGACAAGCCGGTCACTACAACCAGCTTGTCTCGTGGAATCTCCACATCAATATTTTTTAAATTATGGGCACGCGCCCCATGAATGACAATTTTATCTTGCATCTTTGTTCTTTCTAGTCCATTATTGCTTACCATTATACCAAAAAAAGTGAGATTCTATTACCCAAAAGGCCGATTTTGTAGTATAATAGTACGGTGTGAAAAAATCTGAAAAATGAGAAAGGATAAGGGATATGAAACAAGTTTTTCTCTCTACAACAACTGAATTTAAAGAGATCGATACGCTTGAACCGGGTACTTGGATCAATCTCGTTAATCCGACTCAAAATGAATCACTCGAAATCGCTAACGCCTTCGATATTGATATTGCCGACCTTCGAGCACCGCTCGATGCGGAAGAAATGTCTCGTATTACCATTGAAGACGAGTATACCCTGATTATCGTTGACGTTCCGGTCACAGAGGAAAGAAATAACCGCACCTACTACGTAACCATCCCGCTTGGTATTATCATCACCGAGGAAACCATTATCACTACGTGTTTGGAACCATTACCGGTCCTTGATGTCTTTATCAACCGTCGTTTGCGTAATTTCTACACGTTCATGCGTTCTCGTTTTATCTTCCAGATTCTCTATCGCAATGCAGAACTTTACCTAACAGCCCTTCGTTCAATCGACCGTAAGAGTGAACAAATCGAAAGTCAACTGCATCAATCAACTCGTAATGAAGAATTGATTGAGCTCATGGAATTAGAAAAAACTATCGTCTATTTCAAGGCCTCCCTCAAAACAAATGAGCGTGTGATTAAGAAATTGACCAGCTCAACCAGTAATATCAAGAAATACCTTGAGGACGAAGACCTGCTTGAAGATACCCTGATTGAAACCCAACAGGCCATCGAGATGGCAGACATTTATGGAAACGTCTTGCATTCTATGACAGAGACCTTCGCCTCTATCATTTCTAACAACCAGAACAACATCATGAAAACCTTGGCCCTTGTGACCATCGTCATGTCCATCCCAACCATGGTCTTTTCTGCCTACGGGATGAACTTTAAGGATAATGAAATCCCCCTAAACGGCGAGCCAAATGCTTTCTGGTTAATCGTCTTTATCGCCTTTGCTATGAGTGTCTCGCTCACTCTCTATCTCATCCATAAAAAATGGTTCTAAGAGGAGTTCCTATGTCTCAGATTGATCTACAAAAATTAACTAAGAAAAACCAAGAGTTTATCCACATCGCTACCCAACAATTCATCAAAGATGGAAAATCAGACGCTGAAATCAAGGCTATTTTTGAGGAAGTCATTCCTCAAATTCTTGAAGAACAAGCCAAGGGTACGACTGCTCGTTCCCTCTATGGCGCACCGACCCATTGGGCGCACAGCTTCACTGTCAAGGAGCAATATGAAAAAGAGCATCCAAAAGAAAATGATGATCCAAAACTCATGATTATGGATTCAGCCCTTTTCATCACTAGCCTCTTTGCTCTCGTCAGCGCCCTCACAACCTTCTTTGCGGCAGATCAAGCTTTCGGCTATGGTTTGATTACCCTCCTCTTAGTTGGACTGGTTGGTGGATTTGCCTTCTACTTGATGTACTACTTTGTTTACCAATATTATGGACCAGATATGGACCGCAGTCAACGTCCACCTTTCTGGAAATCTGTACTGGTTATCCTAGCATCTATGTTCCTTTGGTTGCTTGTCTTCTTTGCAACAAGCTTCCTACCAGCTAGCCTTAACCCAGTACTGGCTCCATTGCCACTAGCTATTATCGGAGCAGTTCTCCTAGCCCTTCGCTTCTATCTCAAGAAACGCTTGAATATCCGTAGCGCAAGTGCAGGACCAACACGTTATTAAGAAGAACGGAAACATATCATGGTTCAACATCATAAGAACCATGATTTTTTAATCTTTAAACAATCATGTAAAAAATATTTAACTCTATCTAAAATTCAGTACATTTATACTTTATAAAACATAAATGTAAACATTTTATTCTATTTTGTACAGAGAATAACAACAAATGAGCATATTCCTTGCCTATATACAATCATTTTGATACTCTATAATTGGAGGGAAATATGACAAAACAAAAAATTAATCGAATCGTAGGCTCCATTGGTGCCTTTATTGGAATTATAGTATTTATTGCCTACATACCTCAAATTATCGCTAATTTACAGGGAAATAAAGCTCAACCATTTCAACCTTTATCAGCTGCTATATCTTGCTTAATCTGGGTTATTTATGGATGGACAAAGGAACCTAAGAAGGATTGGATACTAATCATTCCAAATTCAGCCGGTGTTATTTTAGGTGGAATCACTTTTTTGACTTCACTCTAACAAATCTAATAGTATGTATAAAAAGCAACTGCAGGTGCGGTTGCTTTTTCACTTACTTTTTGGATTTTAAAGAATTCTTCTGAAATCCCACATAGCTCTATCTAATCTTTTGTGATAAAATAGGCTCAATCTAATTCTAGGAGGATAAGATATGATTTCTACTATTGGTATTGTTAGTTTATCTAGTGGTATTATCGGAGAGGACTTTGTCAAACACGAAGTGGACTTGGGTGTCCAACGTCTCAAGGATCTGGGACTCAATCCTATCTTTTTGCCCCATTCGCAAAAAGGATTAGACTTTATCAAGGACCATCCTGAAGCTCGTGCAGAGGATTTGATTCATGCCTTTTCTGATGATAGCATCGATATGATCCTATGTGCCATCGGTGGAGACGATACCTATCGCTTACTACCTTATCTTTTTGAAAATGACCAACTACAAAAGGTTATCAAACAAAAAATATTTCTTGGTTTCTCGGATACAACCATGAACCATCTCATGTTGCATAAACTAGGAATCAAGACTTTTTATGGTCAATCCTTCTTAGCAGACATTTGTGAATTAGAAAAAGAAATGCTAACCTATAGCCTTCACTACTTTAAAGAATTGATTGAGACGGGAAGAATCTCAGAAATCCGCCCTAGTGACGTTTGGTATGATGAAAGGACTGACTTCAGTCCCAAGGCTCTGGGGACACCTCGTGTCAGTCATGCAAATACCGGTTTTGAATTATTGCAAGGAAATGCCCAGTTCGAGGGAAAAATTCTCGGTGGTTGCCTCGAATCCCTCTACGATATCTTTGACAACTCTCGATACGCAGATAGCACGGAGCTCTGTCAAAAATACAAACTTTTCCCTGACTTGTCAGACTGGGAAGGCAAAATCCTCTTACTAGAAACAAGCGAAGAAAAGCCTGAGCCGGAATATTTCAAAAAGGTGTTGCGGACTTTGAAGGACACTGGGATATTCGAGGTCATCAGCGGACTCTTGGTCGGGAAACCTATGGATGAAACTTTCTATGACGACTATAAAGAGGCACTATTAGATATCATTGACAGCAATATCCCGATTATCTATAATCTAAATGTCGGCCACGCAACTCCAAGAGCAATTGTACCCTTTGGGGTCCATGCTCATGTAGATGCACAGGAACAAGTCATTCGCTTTGACTATAACAAATAAAGCTGGGAAAAGTTTCTCAGCTTTTTTTCTATATTCTCAGATATTCTAGCTACCTGTACTCACTAATAACCGCTTTTCCACTCACAATCATTCTCATGGTCATCAACTAGCCCTGTAGCCTGTAGAAAAGACAAGACAGCGACTGGGCCTGTAAACTTGAAGCTTCGTTTTTTGAGATCTTTGGCTAATTTTTCAGATAAAGGTGTTTTAGCTGGGGCTTGGCTGTAATCGGAAACATCGTTAACGATCGTTCTCCCCTCAACAAAAGACCAAAGATAGACATCAAAAGAGCCATATTCTTCCTGTAGTCGTAGAAAGGCTTGGGCGTTAGCGCGTGTAGCAAAAATCTTGGCTCTATTTCGGATGATGGCTGGATTCTCCAGCAAGTCTTCCAATTCGGTGTCGGTCATCTCTGCGACCGCTTGAATTTGATAGCCATGAAAGGCTTCTCGGAAAGCTTGACGTTTGTTGAGCACCGTTTCCCAAGACAGACCAGCCTGATAGGTTTCCATACACAACAACTCAAACAATGCTTGGTCATCATGGAGGGGT
Organism: Streptococcus mitis SK579; assembly: GCF_000257905.1. Classification (GTDB taxonomy): domain Bacteria; phylum Bacillota; class Bacilli; order Lactobacillales; family Streptococcaceae; genus Streptococcus; species Streptococcus mitis_L. The sequence continues at coordinate 18,433 of NZ_AJJL01000076.1, read as the reverse complement.
TGGCCCCACTCCTCATCATGATAGGCAATGTAGAGCGGATTGGTCATCTTGACCCACGAACAACGTTTTGTCATGCTCTGCTCCTATTTGACCAACATTTTAAGGGCCGACTTGATATAGTTCTCAGCTGTATCTGTCGTTCCTTCAAAGAATTTCTTGATTTTCTTGAGCTCGGTCGCCTTGTAGCCCAGAGCCAACATGGCCTCCATAGCTTCTTCCAATTCTTGGTTTTCAGCGCTAGCTTGCACTGCGACCTTGGCAGGAAGGTCATCTCCTGCAACTACTACCTTGCCTTCCAAGTCTAGCACCATCTGCTGGGCTGTTTTCTTGCCAATTTTAGGAAATTTGGTCAAATAGGTGATATTCTTGGTTTCGATGGCTTGAACCAAGCCAGCATTGTCATCGGCAGCGATAATAGCAAGAGCTGATACAGGACCAATCCCAGATACCGAAATCAGACTGAGAAAGAGCTTTTTCTCATCTTCTGAGCGAAATCCATAAAGCAGATGGGCATCCTCACGTACTACCTGATGAACATAAATTTTAGCTTCTTGGTTAACCTGACCTGAATAGGCATAAGGATTGGCCACATGCAAAATATAGCCGATACCATTGACTTCAAGAACAATGTATTTAGCAGTAATTTTGGCAATGATTCCTTTTAAATATTCGTACATAGTTTTCCTTTTAGTTTAATATTTCCCCAACTCACGGAGACTAGTGTGATTTTCCTGAATGCGTCGGAACATCTTTTCCATATCCGACTTAGTAAAATGCACCAAAACAGGACGTCCGTGGGGACAGTTATAGGGATTGTCACATTGAGAAAGTTGATAAAGGAGCTGTCTGGCCGAATGGTCATCAATACGATGGTTGGCCTTGATAGATCTCTTGCAAGACATCATGATAGCCAGCTCTGCCCGGTACTTCTTGATAGAAACTTCCTTGGTCAAAAGGAGCATGTCACACATTTCATAGATGCCTGATTCAATCTCTTCTTCTGCCATCCAAATAGGATGTTCACGTAAGATAAATTGATTTTCTCCGTACTCTGCTAGAAAGACGCCCACTTCCTCCAAAAGCGACATTCTTTCCTTGAGACGGAGGGCATCATCCGCTGGAAATTCAAAGATATAGGGCACTAGGAGTTGCTGCTGGCTCTGGTCAACATTGCCAATGCTTTCACGGTACTCCTCGTACTTAACCCGTTCCTGCGCCGCGTGCTGGTCTATGATATAGAGCCCATCTCGCCCTTGGGCAAAGAGATAAGTCCCGTGCATTTGCCCGAAAAATTCCAACTCTGGGAAGCTTGAAGATTCTTCTCGCTCCAGCTTGTCATAGGCCTTATCCAGACTGGCTAAATCTAGCTCTGGATGGTCTAGTTGGTCATAATTAGCAGGCTTTCTCTCTGCAAAATGCAGTTTTGCTGGCTTGGTCAACTGGTCCAAGGTTTCTTTAGCAAATAAAGTCAAATCCTGTCCTTCATCGGTCAATTCAACCTGATAATCAGCCACCTCGGCTTGACTAGGTCTTGTCGGCTCAGTATTCTCATAGTAGAGCGTATTTTCTTTGAGTGGGAGAATAGTTTGCTCCACCTTCTCACGATTGCGCACGGTCGATTTGGCAAGATTTTCCAAGGCATCTGGAATCAAGGTTTGTTCCTTGAGACTATTGGCAATAGCTTCTGAAACCAGGGTCATCAGTTCTTTTTCCTTGGAAATCCGCACCTCTTGCTTGGTTGGGTGCACATTGACATCCGCTAGATAGGGGTCGATATGAATGTGAATGACAGCCAGTGGAAAACGGCCTACCATGAGCTTACTACCATAGCCATCAAGAATAGCACGATTGAGTAAAAAGTTCTTGATATAACGGCCATTGATGAAGAGACTGATATAGTTACGGTTGGCTCGAGTTAACTCAGGCAAGGACACAAAGCCTGTAATTTCGAAATCAAGGTCAGAATTCTCAATTTCAATCATCTTCTTGGCACTCGCCAAACCGTAAATCCCTGCAATAGCTTGACGCAGTTGACCAGTCCCAGCTGTCCGCGTCATTTCCTTGCCATCACTAATCAAGCTGAAAGAAATCTCAGGATGGGCCAAGCCCAGACGGTTGACAATATCAATAATATGAGACAGCTCCGCTTGCTGGCTCTTCATATACTTGAGGCGGGCAGGCGTGTTGAAAAAGAGATCCTCCACACAAACCTTGGTTCCCACAGGACTAGTCGCTGGGATGACTTCCTCAACTTCACCCCCACGCGCGACTAGCTTGGTCCCGTGACTTGCGCCATCCACCGCAGTCAACAGAGTCAAAACACTAACAGACGCTATAGAAGGCAGGGCTTCACCTCGAAAACCAAGCGTCCGAATCCGAAAGAGATCTGCCTGATTTTTTATCTTACTGGTCGCATGACGACGCAGGGCCAATTCCACCTCATCGTGGGCAATTCCATGACCATTATCTGTGATTTGAATCTTCTTAAGACCTGCTTCCTCAATCTCAACGATAATCTGGCTAGATCCCGCATCAATAGCATTTTCTACCAACTCTTTGACCACACTGGCAGGACGTTCAATAACCTCTCCAGCCGCGATTTGGTTTGCCAACACCTCTGGTAATTCAATAATATGAGACATCTTTCAGCCCCTTTCTGTATCTGTTTTCCTAGAAATTGATTAGTGCTATTATACCATATTTCAGATAGGACAGAAAAGCTCCACCACATAGGATACAAATCCCTCCACATAGACAAAGTCCCTTGCAAGGGGCTGAAAAATAGTGTTTAATAAAGATGTACAAGAAGTGATCACAATTTTGTATGAAAAACAAGGAGAGAAATTTATGAAAGTAGAACTACAGATTAGTGAAGTTTACGAAGAGGAAAAGCTGATTGTTCAAGCACCTCAGCCGACAGATAAAGTCCAGAAAGTCATCGAGTTCGCAGAAAATCTGGATCTAACAGAAAAAATCAAAGGGAAAATCGATAATCAGGTCTATCTCGTTGAGATTGGCAAGATTCAACGCTTCTATATCGAGAATCGGAAGGTTCTAGCAGAAACCGCGAGTCAGACCTACAGCATTGATTTGCGACTCTATCAGGTCCTTGAAATTCTGCCAACCAATTTTATCCAAATTTCCCAATCAGAAATCATCAATATCGATTCCATCTCTCATCTCAAGCTCACCCCCAACGGCCTAGTAGAAATTTTCTTGAAAAACGAAAGCTTCACCTACTCTTCACGCCGTTATCTAAAAACCATCAAGGAGAAATTAGAACTATGAAAAAACAAATCTTCCACGACGCAGCTACTGGTGTCCTCATCGGTCTCATCCTCTCTATCATCTTTTCACTCATTTATGCACCAAATACCTACGCTCCACTTAGCCCTGAATCTCTCGTCGGTCAAGTAATGACTCAACATCAAGTTCACGGTGCCCTAATCTTGCTCTACTGCACTCTTATCTGGGCAGCTATCGGTATTCTCTTCAACTTTGGCAAGCGATTATTCAGCCGTGACTGGAGCTTGCTCCGTGCAACTCTGACCCATTTCTTCCTCATGCTAGTAGGTTTTATCCCATTAGCAACCCTAGCAGGTTGGTTCCCCTTCCACTGGATTTTCTACCTCCAGCTCATTATCGAGTTTGCGATTGTCTACCTCGTCATTTGGACTATTTCCTATAAAAGAGCATCACAAAAAGTAGACCATATCAATCAACTCTTGGAGCATAGAAAATAGGAATCTCATAATAAGCAAATCCGAGAAAGAAACTTCTCGGTTTTTCTTTATCCTTCTGCACCTTACTATCATAGCAGTTATTTTCAGATCTTCTTTATAAATTTTCTGTAATTTTCTATCTTTTTTCAAAATATTCTTGCATTTTCCCAAAGTTTTTTGTAGAATATAGATTACATATCCAGATTATTCTGAAAATTCAAAAAGAGGTATTTATCATGTCGCAAGCTATTTCGTTAAATCAATCAACCTGGACAAGTAAACTAAAAGCAATGGGACCTGGAATCCTAATGGCTTCTGCCGCTGTTGGAGGTTCTCACATTGTATCTTCCACTCAAGCTGGTGGTTCTTATGGGTGGTCGCTACTTCTCTTGGTCATCCTAGCCAATGTCTTTAAATATCCATTTTTCCGTTTTGGTGCTGAATACACAGCTGATACTGGAAAGACTTTAGTTGAAGGCTATGCCGAAAAAGGAAAACTCTATCTCTGGATTTTCTTTATCCTAAATGTCTTTTCGGCTATGGTCAACACAGCTGGTGTCGCCATTCTGTGCTCAGCTATCATCGCCAGCGCCTTCCCAATGATCGGTCTTAGCATTACTCAGTGGTCTCTCATTCTCGTTGCCATCATTTGGGCTATGTTACTCTTTGGAGGCTACAAACTCTTAGACGGCATGGCAAAATGGATCATGTCAGCTTTGACCATTGCAACTGTTCTTGCAGTTATCATCGCGACGGTCAAACATCCAGAATACAGTTCTAATTTTGTCGAGAAAACACCTTGGCAAATGGCAGCTCTACCCTTCATCGTTTCCCTCTTAGGATGGATGCCAGCTCCTATTGAAATTTCAGCTATCAATTCACTTTGGTCTGCTGAAAAGAAAAAGACCGTCAACTTTAACACAGAGGACGCTCTATTTGACTTTAACGTTGGTTACATTGGAACAGCCATCCTAGCTGTGTTCTTTGTAGCACTGGGAGCACTGATTCAATATCCTACAGGGCAAGCAGTTGAAGCTGCTTCAGCCAAATACATCTCTCAATTCGTGGGCATGTATGCCTCTGTTCTTGGCGAATGGTCCCGTTACTTGATTACCTTTATTGCCTTCCTGTGTATCTTTGGAACAGTTATTACTGTTATTGACGGCTATTCTCGCGTTAATCAGGAATCTCTCCGACTGCTAATCAGTCAAAAAGAAGACAATCGTAAATCTTTGAACATCTGGATGACCATCACTGCTATTATCGGTATCATCATTATCAAGTTCTTCGCTGGTCAGGTTTCAACCATGCTCCGCTTTGCTATGATTGGTTCTTTCCTGACAACACCATTCTTCGCTCTTTTAAACTACGCCTTGGTAACGCGTGAAAACAAACATCTTCCTTCTTGGCTCAAACATCTTGCTATTGCAGGATTGATTTTCCTCTTTGGTTTCGCCATCTTCTTTATCTATGCACTCGCAATCGGAAAAGCAGGATAATCGACAAAGCGCACTTAAGAGTGTGCTTTTTTTACATTTTAAAAGCAGTTAGCAAATCCCAACCGCCTCTTATATTGACTTTAATTTTCCTTTTCCAACTCATACAAATCTGCGATAATCGCTGCGACACGTTTGATATCTCCCAGCATACCTCGCATTTCAAAGTCAGCCAATACAGGGAAACCAAAACGTTGACTGTATTGCTTGGCTGTCAGGCAGTATTGGTTATTAAAGTTACGATTTCCTGAACCAACTACGCCAAAACACTTACTAGCATTATCACCATAGGCGATAAAATCCCCCACTGGTGTTGTCAAAATCTCGACATCTCCGTTATCAACGCCATTCCCACCTTCAAGGTAGGTCGGTAGAAAGGCGACGTAAGGGTGGTCCATTTCATAGAAATCGTGACCTTCCTTGACCAAATCCTTGATATGAATCTTTTGAACCTCTATTCCCTCGTGCTGGGACAAGAGATAATCTTTCAAGCGCGTCACAAAACTCTCAGTATTGCCGCTCAGACTGATATAGACTAAAGAAATTATCTTCATATTTACCTCCATAATTTTATCTATAATCGAAAAATAACTACCAAGATTGTAACTTGATAGTTATTTTTTGTCAATACTTAAGCAACTTCTTCTGTTTCCTCTTCTTCTGCCAAGGCTTTCTGTTGACGCCACATCTTATAGAAAACAAGGGCTAGGAAAAGAACATTGATGACGATATAGAAAATGCTAACGGCTTGTGAAATAACACTTATTCCTAAACGCATGGTCTCATCGTGAACTAACTGCACAGCGTCTTGTAAAGTCACATAGCCATAAATCGAACCAATAATAGCTAACAAAACATAGCCAACGTAAGTATAGTTTGCATATTGCAAATTCTTACGAATAAGGAATACAATCGCTACTACCACTAAAATAGCAGATAGCACAATCAAGGCCATATTAAAAATAGAATGAGTTGATTCTGCTACTCTATAGGTGTAATTGATGTTGTCTTCTAATTGCTGAGCACTGACCCCTGCAACTTGTTTCTGAGCGGCACGAAGGGCTTCTTTACTAGGCAAGGGACTCAACATTCCAAACAGAGACATAGCTGAAATAAGAGCAGACAAGATTAGCAAGACCCATAGATAAATCGGTTTCTTTTTCATGATAGAACCTCCTGATATTATTATTGATATTATAGCACCTTTTGTAAAGGAATACAAATTTTATAGTATAGTTTCTACCTGTTTTCGGTAGGCTTTTGGCGATTTTCCGCACAATTTTCGGAACACTTTATAGAAATATCCAACGTTACTGTAACCAACAGCATAGCAAATATCTTCAATACTGTCACTAGTCGAAAGCAAGAGCTGCTGGGCAGCCTTAATGCGTTGTTTGTTTAGTAATTCTGCGAAGGTCGAATTGGTTTCTCGCTTAATCAACTGACCTAGATAGACAGGATTGATAAAAAGATCCTTACTGATATCCTTGAGCGAAAGTTCTTTCTGATAATCACGCCCAATAACTTCCAGTACACTGACCACATTTTCATTCATGCGATATTGCCCAAAAAAGCGGGTCAGAGTTTCCTTAATATAAGGAACCAATTCATCAAAGGATTGAATAGCATGAATGGTTTTGACGATATCCGTCATATCATCAGCTCTTAGATGTTCAAACAAGTGAAAAACATCCATGACAAACTGGATAAAAAGCTGTTTGGTAATCGGAACACGGGGTGTATTTTCAAGAACCACCTTCTCCAAGAGGTTTAACTCTTCTACGATTTGGTTGAGATCCCCCTGAATGATAACCCTATAAATCGGTTCGTAATAGGCAAAGAGACTCTCAGACTGTTTTAAATTTACAGAACCGTAAAAGAGGGCCTTCTCAGCATTCAGCTTCCAGCGTTCAAAGTATTCTTGATAAGGGGCTTCAAAGGGAGTAACGACTAAACCATCTAGGGGTTGATCAGAAATGAAAATCTGCCAGTCTTGACCCAATACATAGTAGGGAATGGTGAAAGAGCCTTGTTTTTCCTTGGATAGGCCTATCCACCAATTCTCCTTACCTCCTAGATAACTAACAAATCCAGCCTCATCTAAATCTTGACTGAGGGTCTGACTTTTCTTTCCTCTCTCGCCAAGCTGACCTGCAATCTTCTCCAGCAGATTTCCCAACTCTACCTTATCAACAGGCTTGACCAAATAGTCCACCACACTAAGGTTCATTGCTCTTTTTACATAATCAAACTCCTGATAACCTGAGAGCAGGATATAGGCAGCATCTGGTAAGATCTCTTTCATTTCCCGAATCATGTCAAGTCCTGTTTTGTCGGGCATATTGACATCGGAAATGACCACATCGACAGGATTTTCCTGAACATATTCTAGGGCTTCATCGGCATGACTGGCTGTTGCGACGACCTCCATATCCCACTTATCAAAGGGAATCAAACGTTTCAGACCTTCTGTCACCATGTACTCATCATCTACTAATAATACTTTATACATTTTCTCCCTTTCTACTCATCTTGAATTGTAATACGATACTGAACACCTGCTTGCTCTGCAGACTCTATAGTAATAGCATAGCGATCCCCAAAATAGAGCACAAAACGCTCATGGACATTGACAATCCCGATAGACTGCTTTTGATCACTATAGCTGGCTTGGTGTTCAAAATGTCTCTGCCTTAATTTTTCTCGGAGATTTGTCAGCTTTTCAGACGACATACCACGACCATTATCTACCACTAAAATTTCCACAAAACCATCTCGTTTAAGAGCTTTAATGCTAATCACATTATCTGTCCGCCTGTGGTCAACACCATGCGCGAAATAGTTTTCTACCAGCGGTTGCAAGGTAAACTTAGGAATCTTCATATTCTCTAGCTCTGGGTCTATCTTGAAACCATAGGCAATGGACTTGGGATAGCGAACCATGCAGAGATAACTGTATTTACGGCAAAATTCTAATTCCTGTTTGAGAAGAGTTTCTCTTTCGTCAGAAATATTGTTACGCAAGAGACTACTGAATTCATAAATGATATCTGCCAACTCATCTTGACTTTGCATGACTGCGTACATACGTAAAAATTCCAGCGTATTATACATAAAATGAGGATTGATTTGAGCTTGTAGGGCTCGCATATTAGCATCCTTTTGACTAAGCTCTAACTGGTAAATATCATGAATATTCTTTTCCAATCGATCCAACATATCATTTGTAGTCTCTGCAATTAGGAGCAATTCCTGATCCTTTTCAAGCGTATCAATGCGAAGACCTTCTTCCCCTTGAGCAATAGCTTGAATGGAATCGACCAAATCCACTACCTGCTTTTGGTAATTAGCAAAGGTCTGCCTCAAAGTCAGATAAAGAATAACAATAAAGAGAAGGCTCAAGCCCACAATCAAAGCAGAGCTGGTCACCGTTCCTTGTAAAACAAAGTTTTTAGGAACTGCCACCTGAACCTGATAGCCATGAGAGGTCACACCAACGAACCAGTTTTCATGCTCCCTATTGACTCTCTCACCAATATGAAAAATCTCCGTATCAAAAGGCGATGTCACAGTCACAGCCATCGGGATATGACCTCGGGTATTGTCCACAGCATGGTATAAGATTTCTGGATCCAAGGAGATATAAACAACCCCTATCGATTGATCCGTCGCTGGGTCTAAAATAGGCACTCCAAAACTATTGACCTCTGGTTTAAAGTCTTCCGCAAGTACCGTATGACCACCTCTCTCATTTCTGCTCGAAACATAAACTTCTTTAAAGTCCTGCAAGACGATTGCAACACCCGTTATATAGTCATTTTGGACATAAAGATCATCAATATTTTCATACAGAGAAATAGAAGTTGACGAAGCTGCTTGATGCTCCAACAACCAATAAAAATACTCAGAAGTTGACAGGCTAAAGTACTTATAAACCCCTTGTATCCGGTCTTGATTGGCTACTAAATCTTGAGCTAGCTGAGCTGACTCGCGATAATAATATTCTACCTCTTCGACGGTTCGAGTAGTTACACGCTGGGCTACTCTTTGAGCTTCCTTTTCCCGTGAATCCCAGTCAGCGTAAGAGAGTAAGATTGCAAAACTCGCAATAATAATGATCATAACTAAACTGTAGGTTCGCAGAAGCGTATGTAGCCAAAACTGCTTCATTCTATTTTGTCGCCAATTTTTCATGGATGCTTTCATAGACCGGTTCCAACATATCACTGATAAAGAAATGCCACATCCCAATTCCTACAAAGAAGAGAAGAGCAGGCATATAATAACCAATTGCCACAAGTAGCACAGTCCCAAGGAAAACCTTGGCCACAGCTGCTAGACTCATAAAGATGCCAATCAAGGATAGTTTGAGACTATTTCGATAGGACAAATCAAAATAAACTTGTAGTTTCAAAGATACTGTATAGGCCAAAAAGATCAGGGCAACTACTAGAACATTCAAAAAGGTCGCAATCAAATGAACAATAGTCTGATGAGGCAATTGCACCAAGAGATACAGGCCATAGACCAAAACTAGATCCACCCCTAAAAAGCTATAGAAAATCAGGTTGCTGGAGACAAAATTTTGCTTATAAAGAGACCAAGCCTCCTTCAAACTGTATTCCCGAAAGCTATAACCATGTTCTACATACAAGCTCATCAAGGTGGCACTAGCCGGCGCTAGACCAAGAATAATCCCTCCTGCCAATGTTAATATCCAAAAGAAGGCTGTCGTAATCATCCCTAAAAAGAAACGATTAAAGACAAAGTCTAAAAATCTCCCCATGATATCCCCCTAAAAATAACTATGAAACTATTATAGCATATTTCAAGCGTTTTCAAACACATAGACTATCCATTTACAATCCCACCAAACCGTGGTACAATGAGAATTATGAAAAATTTATCAGGAGACAATTCATGAAAAAATCGATCTTAACTACACTGCTTTTTGCAGTTCTTTACTTCCTCTGCATGGGGATTGGTGTCCTTTTGGGCAATCTCTTTGACCAAACTGGAAACATGTTTTATGCGCCTGCCTTTACTGGCCTTGTAGGCGGCAGCGTCTATATGATCCTAGTCGCAAAAGTTCCGCGCTTTGGAGCCATTACCACTATCGGCCTTGTCATGGCCCTCTTTTTCTTGGGGACTAAACACGGTGCCGGTGCCTTCCTTCCTGGAATTATCTGTGGTCTCCTAGCAGATGGAGTAGCTAACCTCGGAAAATACAAGGACCAAACAAAGAACCTCCTTTCTTTCCTTATTTTTGCCTTTAGCACATCAGGACCAATCTTGCTTATGTGGATTACTCCCAAAGCCTATATGGCTACCCTTCTGGCAAGAGGAAAATCGCAAGAATATATCGACCGTATCATGGTCGCACCAAACCCTGGAACCGTCCTTCTATTTATCGCAAGTATTGTCATCGGAGCCCTAGTGGGTGCTTTGATTGGACAAGCCTTGAGTAAAAAATTGGCACAAAAAATCTGATTACTAAAAAAGAGCCACACGGCTCTTTTTTATTTATGACTTAATTTCTTGGTCAGGAAATCTCCCAAGAATTGGATTGCAAAGATAATCAAAATGATAATGATAGTTGCCAAGATGGTCACATCGTGATTGTAACGGTTAAATCCATAGGCGATAGCTACGTTACCAATACCACCTGCTCCGACCGCTCCCGCCATGGCTGTTTCACCGACTAGTGAAATCAAGGTTACAGTCGTCACACGGATCAAATCTGGAAGGCCTTCTGATAGGTAAACACCTACGATATCCCAGAATGTCGCTCCGCTAGCTTGAGCCGCCTCAATGACACCACCATCTAGCTCAGCCAATACCACCTGTACTTGACGGGCAAAGAAGGCAAAGACTGCAAAAGATAACGGTACGATAGCCGCATTTGGACCAATGCTTGTTCCTACGATTAGATGAGAGAAGGGTGACAAGACTGCCAAGAGAATGATAAATGGTACCGCACGGAAAATAGAGGTGATTTTATCCAAAATCCAGAAAACGACTTTATTTTCTAAAACACCACCTGGCGCTGTCAAGACAAGGAAGAGACCTGCAACAAGCCCCAAGAACCCTCCGATAATGAAGGAAAGAACTGTCATATAAAGGGTTAGGTAGATGGCTGTTCCCCAGCCAGCCTGACCAGCCCAGCCCATTTTATAGACATTTGGCAAATAGGTTTGAATCAATGATTCCATCTTACTGTCCTCCCTTCAATACTTTTAGTTGTACGCCTGCTTTATGAATGGCTTCTTGAGCACCTGCTAACGCTGCTTGTTCACCTGACAAGACCACCACCAATTCTCCGACAGGAGTGCCATCGAGAATTTCGATATTTCCATAGAGGATATTAGCCGTTACTTGGTAACGCTTGTACAATTCATTCAAAAGCGGCTCGTCTGTTGAAGCCCCTGCATACTTGAGCTGCACCAAAAGGCTGTTTTCAGACAAGTGTTCCACGATTTCTTGCTTCTCGATTTTGACCATGGCTTCGTCAATACCTGTGGCTGTTGAGATAAAGTCTTGAGTCAAAGGTTGTTTAGGATCTGAGAAGATTTCAAGGACACTGCCCTCTTCAATCAAATGCCCATCCTGCATAACCGCCACACGATTGGCAATGTCTTTGACAATCTGCATTTCATGCGTAATCAAGACAACCGTCAAGCCTAATTTTTGGTTCAAATCTTGCAACAAGGCTAAAATCTGCTTGGTTGTCTTAGGGTCAAGGGCAGAAGTTGACTCATCCGAAATCAAGATTTTTGGATCATTTGCCAAGGCACGCGCAATAGCTACACGCTGTTTTTGCCCTCCAGATAGTTGTGAAGGATAGTTTTCAGCACGATCCGCCAAGCCAACCAAGTCCAACAACTTGGCTACTTTAGCCTTCTTTTCTTCCTTGCTAAGTCCAGAGTGTTTGAGGGCAAAAGCCACATTCTCCTCTGCTGTCTTTTGGCTCATCAGGTTAAAATGCTGGAAAATCATCCCGATATCTTGACGTTTACGACGCAACTGCTCTGCCGTCAAGGTCACCTTACCATCAAAAATCACATCATCGTCAATAGTAATTTTCCCTGCAGATGGTTTTTGCAAGAGGTTAATCACCCGTACAAGGGTTGATTTCCCTGCTCCAGAATATCCAACAATTCCGTAGATATCCCCTTCTTGGATGTGAATGGTCACATCCTTGACCGCTGTGATGGTTCTCTTCTTCTGATGAAAAGTCACATCGATCTGATCTAACTTAATAATATCTCTACTCATAGCTTCTAATCAGCTCCTCTACTAATTCAATATGGGTGTAGTAATCGGCGATTCGCACATTCTCATCTCCACCGTGGTCTCGACTATTGGCATTTCCTAGACCGAAGGCCACCATTGGCACCTCTAGGGCATCAAAAACCGTATGCATAGGCCCTGTCCCAGCTGTAGTCGGTAAGACAGAGACGCCCTGTGGATAGAATTTCTTGGCCAACTCGATTACATTGAGAATAGCTGGCGCGCTCATATCGCTGCGATAGCTCATCTCTCCCAAGGTATAGTATAATTCTACCTTATCAAAGCCATTTTTGTCTAGCTGTTTCCGAATTTTTTCCAGAACATCATGCGGTTCTAGACCAGGAACCAAACGAACCTCTAGCTTAGCACTGGCTTCTGCTGGCAAAATCGTTTTGACTCCTTGTCCTTGGTAACCTGACTGAATCCCTTCGATATTAAGAGCTGGCTCGAAAAAGAAACGTTTTAGAAAGGCTGCGCGGTCCTCTTGTAAGAGAGGCAATTCCAAACCATAAATCTGGCTGATTTCCCCTGGATTTCGTTGGGCGTAAGTATCCACCAAGGCCAACTCACGTTCATTTGGTTCTTGCACTTCTTCGTACAAGCCTTCAACCAAGATACGGCCATCTGCAGCACGAAGAGACTGTAGGGCTTGAAGGAGGTACCAGGGAGCTGACTCCACAACCCCACCATAACTAGAGTGGATATCCACATCAGCGCTTTTTACCTTGGCATCAAAGGTCACAATCCCCTTATTTCCACCAGAAATTTCCAGCTGTTCCAAAGCATTTTTGGTCCCTTGTTCCCAGACCAACAAATCCGCTCCACGGAGTTTATCCGCATGTTTTTCTAGATACTTATCTAGGTCTGTCGAAGCAGATTCCTCCGCTCCCTCCATGATAAAACTGATATTGACAGGCAGGTCATCATGGTGCTGCATATATTTTCTCAAAGCACTCAAACGAGCCGTGATATGACCCTTGTCGTCATCAACCCCACGCCCATACATGAAACCATTGCGCACCGAAAGCGTAAAGGGATCTTCTGTCCAGACCTGATCCCCATCCGCTGGCACAGTGTCATAGTGGTTATAGAAAATCAAGGTTTTGGCATCTGGACGCGAACTCTTGAAATGCGCCATGACAAAAGGCGCCGTGTAAGTCTCATCAATCTCCACTTCAGCCCCAACACGCTTAAAAATCTCACCCAGATAGTTTGCGACTTCCTTAAGTCCAACCTGCTGGGCAAAGACCGATTTCTTAGAAATCAAGGTACGCAAAACCTCAAAATAATGCTGGGCCACATGATCCTTTTCAAATTTTTCAATCTGTTCTTGTTCGCTAGGAAAAACCATATTCTCTCTACCTTTCTATGAACTACTCTTCCTGACAATCCATGCTCTATACAAAAGCAAGAGGTGGAATTCTCTCTCCCACCTCCCTGTTTCTTATTACCAAACTGGTTGATCCAAACCGTCTGATGTTTCTTCGATAACTTTTTTCACGTCATCTGTGTGGTAAGCTGCGATCACTTTCTTGATAGCATCAGCCTTAGGTGATGTTTCCCAATCTTTTTTCGCAACGATGATATTGTACCATTGTTTTGAGTTTTCATCAGCTTGTTCTTTGAAAAGTGCTTTCTTGTAGTCCAATTTTGCTTCTGTAACGAAGGTATTGTTTACAACGGCAGCGTCAACTGATGATAATGAACGAGCTGTTTGGCTAGCGTCCAATTCAGTGATTTTCAAGTTCTTTGGATTTTCTTTGATATTAGCAACTGTTGCAAGGGCAGTTCCTGAAACATCCAATTTAATCAAACCAGCCGATTGAAGCAAGTAAAGCGCACGGCTTTCGTTTGTAGCATCGTTCGGTACAGCGATTTCTCCGTTTGCTGGGATGTCTTCTACTTTAGTGTACTTGTTGTCACTTCCATTCAAACCTGAGTAAAGGCGGATTGGAGAGATGTAAGTATCTGCAATCGCTACAAGGTCTTTCCCGTTTTCCTTGTTCCAGTTGTTCAAGAAGTTATAGTGTTGGAAAGCGTTCAAGTCTACTTCGCCATCAGCAGTTGCCTTGTTTGGTTGTGAGTAGTCTGTGAACTCTGTAAATTCCAAAGTAATGCCGTCTTTTTTAACCAATTCTTGGATTTTGTCCCAACGTTTTTCTTCAGAACCGCTACGGTTAACCGTTGCAATTTTGATAGTTGTTGCATTGTCTGCTTTCTTTTCTGAGTTTCCGCAAGCTGCAAGAGCCAAACCTGCGACTGTAGCAAGGGCTGCTACACCAAGCCATTTTTTGATTTTCATGATTCTATCTCCTTTAAAAATAATACCGTACTAGTATCTCACAATTTGTTTGATTTCACAAATTGTTATTAGATAGTCAGATATATAGTTTAAAACTATATCCCTAAAAACTGAGAAATCACCCATCTACTCAGAATGGATGATTTCAAGAAATTATTTAATATCAGCTTCTGCTGGTAGATAAGTGCCTCCGAAGAATTGTTTAGACAATTTTTCAAGAGTTCCATCTTTGTAGAGTTCTTGGATGCGTTTGTCCACAAACGTTTTCAACTCATCTTGACCTTTGGCAAGAAGTGGGTAAACGTAAGGTTGTTGGTCGCTTGGAAGTTCAATAACTTTCAAGTTGTCCAAACCTTGGTCCTTGATGACTGTTTCAACACCGATTTTATCAAAAATCTTGTAGTCAAACTGGCCATCGCTCAAGCGTCCCATGATTTGTTGGAAGTCCGCTTTAGTATACTTTAGGACAGTTGGATTATCTGAATGTTGTTTGTTGTAGTCTTCTAGCTGTTTAGCAGATGTTGTCCCTTGAACAACTTCTGTTGATTTTCCACCGATATCATCAAGCGATTTGATGCTAGGGTCATCTTTTTTCACTACAAGAACGTTAGGGTTTTTAGCAGTTGGAGCTGCATAAAGGTATTTTTCAGCACGTTCTTTAGTGTAGCTGATGTTGCTAACAGCCATATTGTAACGGTCAGCATCAAGTCCTGCAAAGACTCCTGACCACTCTGTCTTCTCAAACTTGACATCATACTTGTCAGAGTCTTTAAAGATAGCGCGAACCACTTCAATTTCGTAACCAGTCAATTCGCCATTTTCTTCATAGTTGAATGGTTTTGGTGTAGCATTAGTTGCAACGATAATTTCTTTCTTGCTAGCTGCTGCTTCTTTCTTAGCACCACCTGAGCAAGCCGCAAGCACACCTGCAGCAACAAGCCCTAGGGCAGCAAGAGATGAGTATTTAACGATTTTTTTCATGTCATTTCCTCCAAAATAGAATACCTTATAATCTTAACAGAAAAAGACCATTTACGCCATTATATGATATCTATCTCTGTGATAGGTTTTCTTTATGGCTGATTTAAAAGACCAAACGCAAAACTGCAATCAAAACAACTCCAAAGAGAACTGTTCCGACTAGATTGCGATAACGAAAGGCTACCCAAGCTGTTGGAAAGACGGCTAAGAAATCCAGCCATTTGATTTGAGGAAGGCTCCCAACCTTACCTGTTACTACGCTTGAAAGAATCAAGGCAAAGATAATAGAAACGGGCAAGAACTTCAAAAAACGCTCAACGATTGCAGGCAAACCCTTATACTTGACCAAGATGAAGGGAATCATACGGGGAATCCAGGTCACCAAGCCAGAGAAAATAACTGCTAACAAAAGATACTTACTGACCATCTAACACCACCCCCATGCTACAACCAAGTAGCGTCGCAAACAGAACAGCTAGAGACTGAGACACCACTGTCAAGAGTAAAAAGAAGGATACCGCAACAACTGCTAGGATAATGAGCAGATTGCGGACTGGAATCCGTCTTTGCATAATCTGGAATTGCGAAGCAAAAATTCCGATAAACATCCCAACCAAAGCAAAGTCTAGCCCAAAGATTTCTGGATTTGGTAGCAGACCACCTAGAGCCGTTCCAACCACTGTTCCCACAAACCAAGCCACATAGCTGTTGAGATTGTTTCCGTGCATCCACATCGGATTGACCTTGTCTGTATGGGCCAATTCGCCCATCAAAACGCCGTAGGTCTCATCTGTCAAGAGACTAGACATACCAATATTTTGCCAGAGACTGGTATGACGGAAATAGGTCGATGCGTGTAAGCTCAGCAAAAAGAGACGCAAATTAATCAAAAAGACCGTCATAGCAATAGCTGCCACGGGCGCCTGAACCGCAATCAAGGCCAACATGGCAAACTGGGCGCTCCCAGCATAAACAAAGAGGCTCATCAAGCCCATCTCAACAGGTGTCACATAGGGCGCACCGATAATCCCACAGGCCAGGCCGATACTGACATAACCAAGGGCTGTTGGCATGGCTGCCTGCGCCCCCTCCCAAAATCCTTTTTCTTTCATCTTTCTCCTCATATCGTCTTAATAAATGGGCTGAATCAGTTCCAGCCACAGCATGGACTATTATAACACATTCAGGAAAGAGAAAAAAGTCTGCTGATTGTAATCAGACAGACTCCATTTTATTCTTATTTAATCTTGAAGAATTGAACAATTGCCACAATACCTTGATAAATAAAGACAAAGGCAATGGTGTAACTAATATAGAGACCGGTCATCAATGGGTGTCCCATCATGATTAAACCTGCTACGATTCCTAAAATCCCCATCCAAACTAGAGGGGTACCTACCGATTTATCCGTCTTACGAACCTTGAAACCAACGATAGTTTTTGTAATACCATTTGTCAAGGCCCATAAAGAAATGATAAATGGTACAAATGTTACCATTTCAATAAAGCTACCTGAGAATAAGGTAAGAGCGAGGATGAGGGTAACAATTCCTCCAAATAAATTCCAGCCATGCTTTTCTTCTGATTTGAAGTATTGTACAATCTCAGAAATCCCTTGAACTGCAAATACAAGTGCAAACAAGAAAGTCATGGAAGCCAAGTTAATAAGAGGATGTGCAAACATATTAAAACCTGCAAAAACTGCAAAAATACCCGCAATTAGTAACAACCATTTCCAAATTTTCGACATTATTTTTCTCCTTTTTTAGAGGAATCTTCCTCTAGTATTCCATAAATCATCATATCCAAAACCTGTGATAATTGATGTTCATATCCTGAAACCAAGTTAGATAGAGGTCTGATTTCCCTGAAAAATTATGATACAAAACTCCTTTGGCAATACCATCCACTTTACAAAGTTCATTGATGACAAAACCTTGATAGCCTTTTGTAGCAAATTCAAACAAAGCAGCGGTAATGATTTTCTCTCTTCGTAGTCTTGTTTTTTCTTCTTTTCTCATGTATTTACCTCTACATTTTTTAATTATAAACCGATTGGTCTAAAATGTCAAGCAACTTTCTCAAAAATTTAACAGTCTGCTGATTGTAGCCATCATAAACAGACTGGAATCCAGTCTCAAACATATAATATACACATTCTTCGCTAAATGTTTTCACGGATATTCAAGAGTATGATAAAGGCAGCTAGAAGAAATAGCAATAAAACAAAGCTAACTGCCAGAGTTCCAAAGCTAGTAGCAATGGTTACCAAAGCTATTGTAAATAAGCTAGGTAAAACAACTGTAATGGCGCCGATAGAGGATTGAACTGCTCCCATTGACTCCTCAGGTATTTGTTTAAAAATGAGTTCCTGTAATCGAGGAGAGAGGATACCTGCGAAAAAGGCATCCAAGGCACTAAAGATAAGAATCCAGTCAAAACGAACTGCCACAAAGCCAACTAAAAGGAGTAATTGGATAATAAGCGAGGCATATAGGGCTAGTTTTATAGAAATCGTATTTTTCAGATAGCCACTCACAAGACTTCCGACAATAAGGGCTGCTAATTCAAGAGTGGACAATAAGGGCTGCTAATTCAAGAGTGGACAATAAGGGCTGCTAATTCAAGAGTGGATAACAAGG